>NZ_JBQKEV010000002.1:0-242603 GCF_052121135.1 Bifidobacterium sp. LCP19S3_E9
GGCGAACAACCACGACGATCCGACGAACGAACCTGGATTCTACATCCGCAAAGGACACGTCCACTAACCAAAAATGGAAGTCTAAAACACCACGTTTAGTTCCTATAGCCCCAAACTGGTGACGCTGGGCGGGTGATTTGCGTAGACAGTTGGTATGGGATGGCGGTCCCGGCATGAAAAATGAGGAGACGGCCAAAAACGAAAAACCCGCCGATGGTGGCGGGTTGTTGAGGTGCCCCCGGTGGGACTCGAACCCACACTGTGCAGATTTTGAGGCTGCTTCCTCTACCAATTGGGATACAGGGGCGTGCTCCGTATTGAAGCAACAAAATAACAGTGTATCACATATCTGCGAGTGACACGAACATTTCAGCAATCGGACGATTTCATGCTTGATATTTGCCATACATCGCTTGGCACGCCCGAATTCGGCGTCGGAACCTTTGTCTTGACCTTGTCTGCTGGTATTATCGCTAATAGAATGACGGCAGATCGTGCCTGGGTGTGGGTCCGCACAGAAGGGCATGGATCGGTCTCGGTGTCGGTGCGGCGCGTGCCAGCGTGCCTGCCGGATGATTAGGAAAGAGGCAGGGATGACTGCGAAGAACGAGACGGGACAGGCACAGCCGGATACCCCGGTGCTGACGGAGGATGAACTCAAGGCAGTTGCCGCCGGCGAGCCGGTCGTGCCGCAGGATAAGCAGGACGGTGACGCTCGCGGGGACGAGCATCGCAAGCGCACCGTTGTGGTCGCTGAGGACGAATCCGTCAACCGTATGGATTTGGTCGCCATTCTCGAAGACAACGGTTATGAGGTCGTCGGTGAAGCCGCAAACGGTGAGGAAGCGGTCGAGCTGACACGCAAGTATCGTCCGGATGTCGTTTGCATGGACGTCAAAATGCCTCGCATGGACGGTATCACCGCCGCGGGTGTCATCTGCGACGAGAATATCGCCCCTGTGGTCATGCTCACCGCGTTCTCGCAGCCTGATCTGGTGAAGCAGGCGACCGGCGCAGGCGCTATGGCGTATGTGACCAAGCCGTATGAGGAATCCAAGCTGCTGCCGGCGTTGGAAGTCGCTATGGGGCGGTTCCAGGAAATCAACGATTTGCTTGACAACGTGGAACGCAGCGAAAACGAGCTCAATGAAACCCGTGAACAGTTGCGCGACGCCGAAGAAAAGCTGAAGAAGGCGCAGGAATCTTTGGAAGAGCGCAAGCTCGTCGACCGCGCTAAGGGTCTGCTCATGGACAAGGCGGACTTCTCCGAGCAAGGGGCGTTCCGCTGGATCCAAAAGACATCCATGGATCAGCGCATTCCGAAGAAGCGTCTCGCCATGGCGATTATCGCGAAGTATGGCGATCAGAAGCCGGATGCCGACGATGAGCGATAACTCCCAAGCTCAAAACGCTCAACAAGGTGCCGCGGAGAAGGATTTCCGCGGCACCTTGCTTGTCGTGGACGGACACTCGCTCGCGTTCCGCGCGTATTTCGCCCTTCCCGTCGAGAACTTCTCTACCGCGAGCGGTCAGGCGACGAACGCGGTCTGGGGCTTCGCCAAGATGCTCGCGCAGGTCATCGAGACCGAGCACCCCGATAAACTCGCCGTCGCGTTCGATGTCAAAGGCGGTACGTTCCGCAATGATCTGCTGCCGCAATACAAAGGCACGCGCGAAGCGGCACCGGAGGATTTGCTATCCCAGCTGCCGCTCATCCAGGAGATGCTCGCCGCGCTCGGCGTCACCTACATCGAAAAGCCCGGGTTTGAAGGCGATGACATCATCGGCACTCTGGCGACCATGGGTGAACGCGAACGGTACCGCACTCTCGTGCTCTCCGGCGACCGCGATGCATTCCAGCTCGTGGACGATGCGATTACTGTCCTGTACCCGGGCCACCATTTCAAAGACCTCAAGCATATGACCCCGCAGGCGGTGGAGGAGAAGTACCACGTCACTCCGCAGCAGTACCCCGATTTGGCGGCACTGCGCGGCGAGACCGCTGACAATATCCCCGGCGTGCCCGGCGTGGGTGACGGTTATGCGGCCAAATGGATCGGCCAATACGGCTCGCTCCAAGGCATCATCGAACACGCTGACGAAATCGGCGGTAAAAAAGGCCAGGCCCTGCGCGACAATCTTGATCAGGTCAAACTCAACCGCAAAGTCAACGCGTTGGTGCGCGACCTTGATCTCGGCGTCGACATGGATGACTTTGATTTCGGGCCGATGAATCGCGAACAGCTGTCAGCCTTGTTCTCGAAGCTTGAATTCGGCGTTCGCACACGCAATCTGGTCGTCAAGGCGTTCAGCGGCGGCAACAGCGCGTCGGCAGCGTTGCATGACTCCTCCAAGACCGCCTCTGCTGACACCGACGAGCGTCCCGGCGAATCAGTCAGTCTCGTCAAGGATTGTCCGGCAAGCCGGATACGGGACTGGGCGCAGCGGTATCAGGCGCAACACGCCGCCAACACCGACGCAACAACCCTCGCCGAAAGCGAACAATCGAAGACAGTAGCGGTCGCCCCGGCCCAATCCGCGGCCAAGCCAGCGCCAGCCACTGCCGGTACGCCCGCTTCTCCGGAAGCTTCTTCCTCTTCCGACTCGCCTGACAGTGACACCTCCGAATCAACGGAGCGCCGGAGCGAACCGGAAAAGACCGCAACATCAAGCATCGTCATCGACCATCACGCCGTGAGCGCCCCGAAAGTCGCCCAAGGCTGGGTGCTGTACGCTGACGGTGATCCGAAACCTGGCGCTCCACACTGCACGGGTGTGGCCTTGCTGGCAGGTGACGAGGCGTTGGCATTCACCCCGCCGCTTGAACTGGATGTGGCTGCCGCAATCCAGACTTTCATCGACGCCAACCACGACACGATGATCGTCCACGGGTACAAAGAGCATCTGCACCTTCTGGAAAGCATCGGCATTCATCTGCGTCGGCCTGCATTTGACACCAAACTCGCCTGCTATCTGGTGCTTCCCGACTATCATCCCGACTCCCTTGAGCAGGCTGCGGTCCGGTTCGCGGACATCCACCTTGACCAGCCGGAACGTCCGGCTCAAGGCCAGCTTGACCTTGACGGCCTGGATGATTCAGGTGCGGTCGCATCACAGGATGATGCGACGATCACCGCGAAACTGGCTACCATCAGGGAGCTTGCAGTGCGGTTGTCCGCAACGTTGGACGAGCGCGAGCAATACGGGCTGTTGCGTTCGCTCGAATTGCCGGTTTCCGAGGTGCTTCACAGGATGGAGGACGCGGGGGCGTGCGTCGATCAGACGCGTCTGGTGGCCATGCGCGACCAGTTTGCCGCCGATGCCGCACAAGCTCAGGAAATCGCATGGCGTGCAGCCGGCAGCGAAGTGAACCTGCAAAGCCCCAAGCAGTTGAGTAGCATACTGTTCGACAAGCTCGGCCTGCGGCCGCTGCGCAAGACCAAATCCGGCCAGTACAAGACGGATGCGGCGACATTGACCGCCTTGTACGCACAATCGGCAAATGGCAATGAGCAGGCGAACGATTTCCTGGGAGCGTTGCTGCGTCACCGGGAAACCAATAAGCTCAAGCAGATTGTCCAGACCTTGATTGATGCGACCAACCCCCATGACAGCCGTATCCACACGACTTTCGAGCAGACGGTCGCGGCCACGGGACGCTTGAGTTCGGTCGATCCGAATCTGCAGAACATCCCCAACCGCAATGCGATGGGGCGGGAGATCCGTTCAGCGTTCGTTCCCGGGCCGGGATTCTCGTCATTGCTCAGCTGCGACTATTCGCAGGTCGAGTTGCGCATTATGGCTGATTTGTCAGGGGATGAGGCGCTGATTGAAGCGTTCCGTTCCGGGGCTGATTTCCATAAGTATGTGGCCAGCTTGGTGTATCAGGTTCCGGTCAGTGACATCACGCCGGACCAGCGCAGCCACGTCAAGGCGATGAGTTATGGCCTGGCATACGGTTTGAGCACGTATGGTCTCGCGCAGCAGCTGCATATCAGCCCTGCGGAGGCCGACGTGCTCAAAGAGAAGTATTTCGCCACCTTCGGCAAAGTCCATGACTATCTCGAGTCGTTGGTCAGCAACGCGCGGAAGGTCGGGTACACCGAGACCTTGTTCGGCCGACGCAGATACTTCCCGGGATTGTCCAGCTCCAATGCAAGGGCGAGAAATGCCGCCGAACGCGCCGCACTCAACGCGCCCATCCAGGGGTCGGCGGCGGACATCATGAAAATCGCGATGATCCGCGCCGATCAGGCCTTGAGGGATGCCGGCGTGGCCAGCAGAATCATCCTGCAAATTCACGACGAACTCGTGGTGGAAATCGCGCCTGGCGAGGAGGAGCAGGTCTCTGCACTGGTCAGCGACGCGATGGAACATGCCGTGACCCTGGCGGTGCCGCTTGACGTGTCGATTGGTATCGGCGCTGATTGGCAGCTTGCCGCCCATTAGCCCCCTGCATGGCGGACCCTCGTAAGAGGAGACATGAGGACCATGCCAACAGACATATCGAGTTGAACTGGTGCCGTCAACGGTGATTTTGCGTTAACGGCACCAGTGGAAAGCGAGGACGAATGCCGAATCTGCAAACCGTTGTGGACGCTTTGGAGACCTTGTATCCGCTGCGATACGCGGAATCGTGGGACGCGCCGGGACTGATTGTCGGCGATTTGGACGCTCCGGTCACCCGCATCGCCTTTGCGGCGGATCCGACGCATACGGTCATCGATCAGGCGCTCGCATGGCATGCCGACCTGCTGGTCACCCATCACCCACTGTTCTTCCGCGCGGTGCACGAGACCTCCGGATCTGGCGCACATGGTGCGATTGTCAGCGAACTGTACCGCCACGGTTGCGCGCTGTGGGTGGGACATACCAATGCCGACGCCGCATACCGTGGTGTGGGGCAGGCGGCCGCCGACGCATTCGGACTGCAAGACCAGCGGCCACTGGAGCCGATTGATGATCCGCAATCACCGCACGCGGTCGGTATCGGGCGTGTCGGCCGGTTACCCCAACCGATGCCATTGCGTGATTTCGCACGGATTGTAGCCCGCGAGCTGCCGCACACCGAATACGGTATCCAAGTCGCCGGCGAGCTTGACGCACCGGTGTCCACGGTCGCCGTACTGCCGGGTTCCGGCGATTCGATGTTCGACGTGGTCCGTGCCAGCGGGGCGGACGTGTACGTGACTAGCGATTTGCGCCACCATCCGGCTACGGATGCGCTTGAGCAGGCGCGCTGGGAGGCGTCGCTTCGCCGGCAGGGCCTGCATGCAGGCAGTGGGGACGGCCATATGCGCCCGGCGCTCATCAACACCCCGCATTCGGCGATTGAATCCCTGTGGTTCAGGTATGCGTTGGATGACGTCCCTGCGGCGGTTGAAACACGGTTCGGCGAGCGTCCCGAAGTCACGTGGATTGATACGCGCACTGACCCGTGGGATCTGGTGATTCGCTGAACCGTCCCGGCCAAGAGTCAGGCTCAGCATCAGGTTCATCAGACCATGCATACGATCCGCCCGTGGGTGGGCAGAGAGGAGAACACGGACATGACACAAGATTCAGCTCACAGCGGGCAGACCCGCAATACGCCGCTTCTGCATCATGGTGCTCAGAGCGAACTCGACGCGAGGCGTCTACTCGATCGTTCGTCGGATGGCGTCGATATGAACGGTTCCGTCCGCGAAATCAGCCGCAAGACGGTGTTCGAAGGCCCGATTTTCGCCATCGACGATATCGTTCTCGATCTGCCGACAACCGATGGCGGTACCGCGCGAATCCGCAGGCAGCTGATCCGACACGCCCCATGCGTGGTCATGCTGGTGCACGACGTGCCGGGTGACCGCTACCTCATCGAACGCGAATACCGAGTCGGTTCCAACCGTTTCGCCTACGGCTTGCCGGCAGGCCTGATGGACGCGGGCGAGAATCCCGAGCAGGCCGCTCTGCGTGAGCTGTCCGAGGAAACCGGCACCGTGCCTGACAACCTGCCCGCCGTCCGCTTCGACCATGTTGGGGCGTACTACTCGTCCGAAGGCATGACCGACGAGCTCGCCAATATCATGGTCATCCACCTTGACCGTTGGCATACCGAAGACCGGCATTTTGACGCCGACGAGCATGTCGAATCGGCGTGGGTCTCCTGGCAACAGCTGCTGGACACGCCCGTGACTGAATCCAACGCCATCATCGCCATCCAGCATGAGATGCTGCGCCGCACCAAGCATATGGGCGATACCGTCGCGTAAACCAATCGGACGGAACCGTTCGGGCGGCACCAATCAAAGGCGCGCCAACCGAGAAACACACGGCGGGCAAGCCTGCGAACATGAAGCGGCAAAACGTGAGATACTGGAATCATGCAAATCAGACCTGGTTCCATGTTTCCGCTCGGAGCAAGCTATGATGGCGCGGGCGTGAATTTCGCATTGTTCTCGCAGGTGGCAGACAAAGTCGAACTGTGCCTGTTCGATGAGAACGACCATGAGACACGCGTTGAGATGACCGAGAAGAACTCATACGTGTGGCACAACTATCTTCCCGGCATCCAGCCAGGGCAACGTTACGGGTATCGCGTCTACGGGCCGTATGATCCCGAGCACGGTTTGCGGTGCAACCCGCACAAGCTGCTCCTGGACCCGTATGCCAAGGCGATTGAAGGCAACATCGACGGTGATGAAAGCCTGTACTCGTACTGGTTCCGCAGCCCGGACGACACACATGACATGAACACGCTCGATTCGGCCGCCCACACGATGAAAGCTGCGGTTATCAACCCGTACTTCGATTGGGGCAATGACCAGCATCCGTTCATCCCGTACCACGATTCGGTGATCTACGAGGTGCATGTGCGCGGCATGACCAACCTCAACACGATGGTGCCACCGGATATCCGCGGCACCTACGCGGGGCTGGCGTACCCGGGCGTAATCGAATATCTCAAGAAGCTCGGCGTCACCGCCATCGAGCTCATGCCGATCCACCAGTTCGTCAACGACTCGTTCCTGCAGGAAAAAGGCCTGAGCAACTACTGGGGATACAACACCATCGGCTTCTTCGCGCCACAGAACTCATATTCGAGCTCAGGCGAGCGCGGCGAGCAGGTCAACGAGTTCAAGTCGATGGTCAAGGCATACCATCATGCCGGCATGGAAGTCATCCTCGACGTCGTCTATAACCATACGGCCGAAGGCAGCAACTACGGACCAACCTTGAGCTTCCGCGGCATCGACAACAAGGCCTACTACCGTCTCGTGGACAACGACCAACGCCACTACTTCGACACCACCGGCACCGGCAACTCGCTGCTCATGCGCTCGCCGTACGCGCTGCGACTGATCACCGACAGCCTGCGCTACTGGGTTACGGAAATGCATGTCGACGGGTTCCGTTTTGATCTCGCCGCGACTCTCGCACGCCAGTTCCAGGAAGTCGATAAGCTGTCGGCGTTCTTCGACATCGTCGAACAGGATCCGGTCATCTCGCGGGTCAAGCTGATCGCCGAACCGTGGGATTTGGGCTCGGGCGGTTATCAGGTCGGTGGCTTCCCGTCCAGCTGGTCGGAATGGAACGGCCGGTACCGCGATTGCGTTCGCGATTTCTGGCGTTCGCAGCCTTCGACCTTGCCAGAATTCGCCAGCCGATTGATGGGCAGTTCGGACCTCTATGAGCAGAACGGGCGCAGGCCGGTCGCGTCGGTGAATTTCATCACCGCGCATGACGGCTTCACCATGAACGATCTGGTCAGCTACAACAACAAGCACAATGAGGCGAACGGCGAAGGCAATCGCGATGGCGAAAACAACAACCGTTCCTGGAACTGCGGTGTCGAAGGCCCGACGAGCATACGTGACGTCAACGAACTGCGTGAACGGCAGATGCGCAACATGTTCGCCACCCTCTTGGTCAGCCAAGGCATCCCGATGATCTGCGGCGGTGACGAGGTCGCGCGCACTCAGCAGGGCAACAACAACGCGTATTGCCAAGACAACGAGATCTCGTGGACCAATTGGGATCTCAACGATTCCCAGAGGGATTTGCTGCGGTTCGTCAGCAAGATGATCCATCTGCGGCTTGACCATCCGGTGCTGCACCGCCGCCGCTTCTTCACGGGGCGTACGCCGGGCGATGACGAAAATACGATACCGCAGGTCGAATGGTTCGACCATCTCGGGCGGATCATGGATATGAATGATTGGCAGAACACGCATGCCTCGTCGATGATGGTGTATCTCAACGGCAAGGATATTCCCGAGAGCGACTGGTACGGCAACCAGATGGTCGACAACGATTTCATCCTGATTTTCAACGCCCACTACGAGCCGATCATGTTCACACTGCCTGACGAGAAATACGGGCAGAAGTGGCAGCTGGTCGTCGATACCTACAATCCCAAGGGACCGGAATTGAGCTATGAGGCCGGGTTCGACATCACCGCGCAATCGCGTAGTTTCCTGCTGCTCATGAGCGTGGATGATACAGACAAGGAGGAGCTGTTCTGAAGGAACCGCTCTGAACGCGTGGTTGTACAGGGATATCTGATGATTGTCCGGCGATCGGCAGTGATTGACTGGACCGTACAAACTGGTGACGCTAGGCCAGCCGCTAGCGTCGCCAGCTTGTACGGGCAGACTGGTCGGTACTGCCGACCGCCGAATGTCGTGCTGCTGTGCCCGATTACTGATCGGATGCGAGCCGCGACTCCAGCGACGAATCAACCGGTTTCGTCTCGATTGTCGAGCGATGCCGGGAAGGCAACCAGCGCAACCAATGGTGGCGACCGGATTTCGAATGATGGTCGTCGGTGGCGCCTGAACCGGCTGTCTTGGCAGCTTCCACATCGTCTTTGGATGCTCTCGTCACCGGCACGTTGACCGGAATTGGCACGGTCCGCATCGCATCAGCGTCGTTGCCGCTTGCGGCGACATCATACTGGGCGTGCAGAAGCTGGGCCTGGACACGGTCGGTTTCAATCGCCGCAATCTGCCTGGTGAACACCACGAACCATCCGAGGAAGAGCAGTCCGGCGAACGCCTCGACATTCGTCAGCGTATTCTCGCCTTCCAACCAGATGATGCCAGTATAAGCGCACACGACGATCGCGAGATCAGAGATTACATACACCGCTTTCGACAGCTGCGGCGCCAACCATGGCAGGGCGAGCATCAGAATGCCCATGACTCCGGGCAGACTACGTGCGAACACGTTGTGCAACACCGGATGCGGGGTGTAACGGAACATGCCGATGCCGAAGAACTCGATACCGGCGAGCGTGAGCAGAATTCCGAGAATGACGGTGCGCGGAATGAAATGGGGGATAGGGCCCGAACCCAGTTTTGTCTCGTCGCCATGCCAGCGCAGACGTTGCCGGTAATTCGCCACGAGCTCGGAGATGGCGAAGTAGCTGATGATGATGATGCAAATGCCGCCGAGCATGAGTGTGGAATTGAACATGCGTGCCGCGAACGTGGTGCGGTCGCCCAGCTGGGAGAAATTGTTGTTTGCCCAATACGGGTCGTCGCTGGTCGAGCCCGCGGTGCTGACGCCTGCGATGATGAAGAACGGCAGCAGGAACGCCAGTGTTTTCGCGTTCATGAGTTCTGCCTGCACGAAAGTCAGATAGCCGACGATTCCTGAGAATGCGGCGCAAATCGCAGGAAGGTACCCGGTCATCGTCTTGCCCATGAGCGAATTGATCATGTCGAGGAACATGAACGACGTGAGGAATATCGTCGATCCGTACACAACCGATAATGCGAGCACCTCAAACAGACGCCGGACGACGAGATACCAATGGTGTTTCTCTCGCAACGACCTGGAGAAATGCGTATACCCGATGATGAACGAAACGACGGCGCATCCCGCGGCGATACCTGAACATGCGGTGAATGTGCGCTGGGTCAGCTGCCAGATTGCGGGCGCGTAGGCGCGGAACATGGTCATCGCGAAGTACCCGATGACCGCACAGACGACACAGGAAATCAGCCCCGACGATTCAGCCCGCTGGTTACGTCCCACGTCGTTCTCCTCTCATTGCCTTGCAGCAGCCATTGTATCGCCAGCGATAGAGGGGCGGTGATGCGGGCTTTTCAGTCAAAGCCGCTACGATTGAACAGCAGGATGGAGGCGGTGTCGCATTTAGGCGTGTGCGTGGATTTCTGCGTCCATGTCAATGTGTGGCGAAAACAGGTGCGACGCAATCTTTGTCGACAACCATGGTGTCATCGAAGGAGTGCCAGGAACCATACTGGAAGTGGTCGGAATTGCCACCGCTGGTTGTGAGATTCAGCGTAAGCTTGCCGCCTACGAAGTCGTATATATTGCACACGATTGTTCCGTTGTTCTGTGGTTTGCACTTGCCTATGGACAGTGAGTCGCTGCTGAGCTTGCCTGGTGTGTACGTGACCGTCCACGCGGAATAGACTTGCGGATCGAGGTATTTCGAGATGAACGTGCACGTGTTGTCTGACAGGTCACGCGCATTGAGCTTGCTGACGCAGCTGCGCGTATGAACGTCCAACTGTCGCAACATCGAAGTCTTGGCTTAATCGGTGAAATGATAGTCAATGGAGAAGGAATATGACAAACTCGCATTGATGAGGCAACCCATGTGCCGTCGTCGGAACGTGTTTCACCGTAGCGATAACGGTCTGATTCGGTATCGTCAGTACTGGTGGCGTCGGAACCATCCGTATTGCCGGAACTGTCGGCGCTGCCGGCAGTGTTGTCACCATCGGTTCCGGATGTTTCAGGAACGCGCGTATTGGAGGAACCATACGGAATGAAGATATCTCGTTGGACAACGGTGAACAGTTTCGGATTGTCCGCAGGTAGAGGCGTGCTGACCGCATAGATGCCTGGGTATGCGGGAACATAGAAATCATCGTCGCCGATGTCAAGCATTAACTTGCTCTTGCAGTATTTCTTCGATGTAGGACATATCGAGTTCAGGTTGAAACCGGTATCGGACACTGGCACACCATTCACCGTGAATCGTTCGGGCCGTGGCGGTTTCATCACGTTGAGCAGGCTTTGATCAAACGCCCATGAGCCATTGGGCTTCATGTGCAGATGGAGCATGCTTGAACCACGATATTGTTCCCCTTGCGTATTGCCCAGAGTGTAGAACAGATGAACCGAGTATCGCAACGGTGAGAAAGATTCGTGCTTGAAATCGATGTCATACGATGTGATGCGATGATTGGCGTCCAGCACGCCGTGGGCGAACAGTACACGCGCGGATTGCGGCACATTTGGGTTGGCGAGTTGTGTAGCGTGTTCGAAATCGCCATTCGCAACGGCACGGACATACGAGGCAACCAGTTCACGCGGCGCCTTAATCCGAGGCAAGATAAGCGAAGCCGCGATAAGCGCCACGATGATGACGACAACTGCGGCGATACACGACGAGGGCTGCAATGCAGCAAACGGCGATGTCTTCTTGGAAAAGATATCGAGCTCCTGATCCGCGGATGTGTCGGCCGACGATTCTTCGAAGGGAAAAGCTGAATCATGGCACGATGATGAATCCCGGTGTCGGGGCCGTGTCGTCCTCGTCGTATGGAGCATCCAGGTGGGAGCGTCATCCGTGCATATCCTTGCCTTTCGTGAATCGGTATTCGTCATTGTGCTACGGTCACTTGCAACGTCATGCCACGGTGGCATGTCATGGTGAGTCTTGGAAAGGAAAAAGAAACCAAATCATTGGACCCCCAACGATTTGGCTTTTGTGGTCGGGCTGACAGGATTTGAACCTGCGACATCCTGCTCCCAAAGCAGGCGCGCTACCAAACTGCGCTACAGCCCGATGTGTCAAACGGCACAATCACCCATTATACCTAAAGCCAAGACGAGTACGACACGACACTGTTATTCCATCGCCATTTCGCCGGAGTTCCGCCATTATTGCATTGTCATTCCCGCCGCCCTCCGTTCTGTCTGCACTGGCTTGTCTCGCAGACTTTTCTCCCATATGCTGTGATGAGGCGTCGCCAGATGCGGCGTTTCGGATACTATGGTGACCATGACCGAACACGCATATCCCGACCCTTGGCCCGCACCGACAGCGAGCCGTCCGCTTAACGCGACTGTGACCATTCCGGGCAGCAAATCCCTGTCCAACCGTTTCCTCATCCTCGCCGCGCTCGGCACGAAGCCGGTTACGTTGCGCGGATTGCTGCGTTCGCGCGATACCGAGTTGATGATGGACGCGCTGCGTACGCTCGGTGTGCATTGCGAGACCGCTTCTAACGCCGAGACCACAGTGACCGTGACTCCTCCGGCCGACGGACATTTCCACGGTTCGGATACCGTGTATTGCGGGCTCGCCGGCACGGTGATGCGTTTCGTCCCCGGCCTCGTCTTGTTCGCCGACGGTCCAATCCGCTTCGACGGGGACGAGCAAGCCTACCAGCGGCCGATGGGACCGATTCTCGACGGTCTCGAGCAACTCGGCGCGACCATCGCCTACGAGGGGGAGACCGGACGATTGCCGTTCACCATCACCCCGCCACTGCATGTGCATATCGACGGCCTGCGTCGGCATGTCGCCATCGACTCGTCGTCATCATCCCAGTTCATTTCCGGGCTGCTGCTGATCGGTTCGCGGCTCTCCGGTGGGCTTGATCTCACCCACACCGGCGAACACCTGCCCAGCATGCCACATATCCGCATGACCATGCATGATGTCGAAGCCGCGGGTGGGCATATCAGCATGCCCGAGCAGGGTCACTGGATTGTGGAACCTGCGTCGCTCGAACTACCCGCAGACGTCATCGTCGAACCCGACCTGTCCAATGCCGCGCCCTTCCTCGAGGCGGCGATGATCGCTTCCGGCAGCGTGTCCATACCGAACTGGCCGTATATCACCACCCAGCCTGGGGGACTGCTGCCCGGAATCCTGCAACATATGGGCGCGAGCATCACCCTCGACGGCACACCATTCGACGAAGCCATGCGTCAAACCCAAACCCAACCACACGCGTACACCCACCGGTCGGGAACGCTGACTTTGACCAGCAACGGTACCATCCACGGGCTTGGAGATTACGACATGTCCGCCGCGGGGGAGATCGCACCGAGTATCGCCGCCGCCGCAGCGCTCGCCGACACGCCGTCAGCGCTGCATGGCATCGGGCATCTGCGCGGCCATGAGACCAATCGTTTGGCCGCGTTGGTCACTGAAATCAAGCGGATCGGCGGGAAAGCCGAGGAGCTGCCTGACGGGCTGACAATCGAACCTGTCCCGCGCGCTTCACTGCACGCTGCGGTCATGGAAAGCTACGCCGACCACCGTATGGCTACGTTCGCCGCCATGATCGGGCTCGCCGTGCCAGGCATCGAAATTCGCAACATCGCGACCACCCGCAAGACGATTCCCGATTTCCCCGGCATGTGGGCGGATATGCTCGCGCAACGCTGATTCGCGTCATCGCTGTTGTGGCAACTGGGATTGCGCGATCGCGCTGTATTGCTTGTGATTGCTCCCATCTCTGTTTCTGCCGACGCTGACAATCCGCTCAGCGTCGGCAGAAACAGAGATGGGAGCCGCTGGGCGCAAAGGAAGGTACCGCGCACCTGATTGTGACACGCAGGTATATACAGCTGAGGGGCTGTGAGGATGTTTCTGCGCATCCTCACAGCCCCTCAGCTGTGCCAACGTTCAGCGGTTACCGACTGTGTCATCGACCAGCCGGTAAAACTGAGTGATGTATTCAGCGGGTGAACTCGTTGCCGTAGGAGTCCTTGCCCTCCGCGGCGATGGTCGCGGACTTGCGGGCGATGGCGAGCTCCTCGTTGGTCGGCACAACGGCGATGACCACGGAGCTGTCCGGCGTGGAGATGACGCGCGGCTGCTTGGAACGCGTATTGTTCTTCTCCTCGTCGAGCTTGACACCGAACGGGGCGAGACGATCGCACACCATCTTGCGCACAATCTCGTCGTTCTCGCCGACACCGGCGGTGAAGGTGATCACGTCGACGCCACCCATCTGAGCGGTGAAGTCGCCCACGTACTTGATGATGCGGTGCACGTACACGTCGAGCGCGAGCTTGGCATCCTTGTCGCCGGCAGCGACAAGCTTGTGGACCTCACGCATATCGGCGTGGCCGCACATGCCGGTCAGGCCGGAACGCTTGTTGAACAGGGTGTCCAGCTCGTCCACGCTCATGTGGGCGTTGCGAATCAGGTGGAAGACGGCAGCCGGGTCGATATCGCCGGTACGGCCGCCCATCATGAGGCCCTCGAGCGGGGTCAGACCCATGGAGGTGTCGATCGGCTTGCCGGAGATCTGGGCAGAGGCAGAAGCGCCGTTGCCGATGTGCAGGACGATCTGCTTGAGGCCTTCAGCGGGCTTGCCGATGATGCCCGGGACGACGGAGCCGACATACTCGTGGGAGGTGCCGTGAGCGCCGTAGCGGCGGATGTGGTACTGCTCGGCGATGTCCTTGTTCAGCGCGTAGGTGCTGGCCTCGGCCGGCAGCTGGAAGAAGAAGGAGGAATCGAACACGAAGACCTGCGGCACGTCAGGCAGCAGCTGACGCATGACTTCAGCGCCCTTGGCCTCCGGGCCGTTGTGCAGCGGGGCGAGCACGGCGAGATCCTTGACCTGGTTGATGGTCTTGTCGGTGACGAGCGCCGGCTTCGGGAAGATGTAGCCGCCCTGGACCACGCGGTGACCGACAGCCACGATGCCAGCCTCGGACAGCTTCGGGCCGTACTGCTCGAAGAAGCCGAGCACACGCTTCAGGCCCTGCTCATGATCGTGGATGGGCTCTTCGAGCTCATGCTTCTCACCGTTGTACTCGTGCTTGTAATGGCCGTCGGTCGGCTCGCCGATCTTCTCGACGAGGCCGGAAGCGAGACCTTCACCGGTCTCGAGGTCGACCAGCTGGTACTTGATCGAGCTGGAACCCGAATTGATGACAAGGACGGTTTTCGCCATAGTGGGCATCCTCCATTGTTGTGTACGATCCGTGCGGTTTTGCACGGCTACCATTGCTGACTTTACTCGTGAGCGGCTACAAATCGGGGCGTACACCATGGCGAATCCATGAGCGTACACCCCTCGTCACAGGGCTTGCCCGGCAGCTCCGGCTTCGGACCAGCCCGCCCTCGGTCAGTCTTCTTTCGTCTGCAACGCCGTCAATGCGATGGTGTTGATGATATCCTGGACGGTCGCGCCGCGAGACAAATCGTTGACCGGTCGGTTGAGGCCCTGCAGCACCGGCCCGATTGCGCGGGCGCCCGACGCACGCTGGACTGCCTTGTACCCGATATTGCCGGCGCTCAGGTCCGGGAAGACGAAGACATTGACATGCCCGGCGACCGGGTTACCCGGCGCCTTGGTTGCAGCCACCTCCGGCTCCCACGCGGCATCGAACTGGATCGGCCCGACCAGGGGCAAATCCGGCTGCTGTTCATGCGCCAATGCGGTGGCTTCCTCGACCAAGTCGACGTCCGGCCCCTTGCCCGAGCCGAGCGTCGAATACGACAGCATGCCCACCCGCGGATCGATGCCGAGACTCTTGGCCGTGCGCGCCGATTCGATGGCGATTTCGGCGAGTTGACGAGCATCCGGATTCGGTGTGATTGCCACGTCCGCAAAGACTGCGACATGCGTCTTGAAACACATGAGGAACGCGCCGGACACCAGCGAATTGCCCGGCTTGGTCTTGATCACCTGCAAGGCTGGCCGCACGGTGTTCGCTGTGGAGTTGACCGAGCCGGATACCAGCCCGTCCGCCTTGCCGAGCACGACGAGCATCGTGCCGAAGTAGCTCGGATCCTTGAGCTGCTCGCGCGCCTTGTCAGGCGTCATGCCTTTCTTGGCCCTCAGCTCGCACAGCTTGTCAATCATCGGAGCGAGAACGGTTTCATCGTTCATGCTCTGGAAGCGTGCCTCGGACAGGTGCTTGAGTCCGAGTTCGTCGCCATGTTTGAGGATGCCATCGCGTTCGCCGAGAATCAGCAGGTCGACGACCTCGCGTTCGAGCAGATAATCCGCGGCTTCGAGAATACGGCCTTCCTCGCCTTCCGGCAGCACGATGGTCGCGCCGGACTCCTTGGCGCCATGCAGCAGCTTGTTCTGGAACGCGTACGGCGTGGTGGCGGGGCAGAAGGGGGTGTCGATTGCCACCCGGACCTCGTTGGCGGGAGCGTTGTCGCGGAAAGCTTTGAGCGCACGTTCGGCGGCATCGTCATGCTCAGGATCGGGGAAATCGACCGCGGGAATCGTCCACACCGGAATATCAAGCCCGGACAAGGCCTGACGGGCGTCGGCGGCTTTCTCGGGCGTGCAGCCGGTCACGAACACGCCGACGACAGCCGAGCCGCCGTGTTCGATCGCCTGACGGCAGGATTCGACGGTTGCGAGCACTTCCTCGCCATTGCGTCGCATAGTGCACACCGCCAGGAACACCGGGGATTTGAGGTCGGCGGCGATATCGACGTCAAGTTCGAAGCTGTGCGGGTTGAACACGTGGGAGGCGTCGGTGCCGACGATGACCATGGCCTCGGCACCGCTGGCTTTCACGGTGTCGTAGTATGCGGAGACGATGTCGGGGCGGACGCACTGCGGGTGCTCGCGTGCATACTTGGGGCATACTCCGTGCACATCGTCAAGACCCTGACCCGCATTCGACGCTTCGACAAGGGACTGCGTGATGGGGCTTTTTCGACATGCGATCGGGCGGAACACCCCGGTGCGTGCCACGGTGGTCAGAGCGTCAAGCACCCCATACGCCACGACGTTGCGGCCGTTGCCGCCTTCTGGACTGGCGATATAAATCACTCGTTCCGACATACTGCTCCTTGATTCAGGCCGTCGCGCGTCTATGCACGCGGCTTGGACGTGAACTGTTCCGTTCTATTGTACGGTCGTTGCGTTTCGCGGTATATCACTGTGTCGCTGTTGCAAAGAACGATTCGCGTTACCGCGGAATGAAAGAAATCGCGATGAAGGGACTTCAAAGGATGTTCTGTCGTGCGGCGCATGTCGGGACATGCATAACCGTGCAGATGCTGGGGCCTGCCATCCGTCATGTCATTATCGGCTGACGCATGTCCGGGTATGCTCGGCATGGCAGGCGCAGAGAGACGCTGTTGACATTTCAGTGTTTTGATGAGTTGTGCATGTTACGGCATTCACAACACGACGGATATCGTGGGGAGAGTTGCTTGGCATTGTGCGTCCGGTATCTTATGTATGCCCCGGCATACGCAACACGGTGAACCTCTGAAGACGGGTAGCATCGGTTCATATTCTCCGATATTGCTTGCGAATCCACAACAAAACGGCAGGAGGGGCACCGGGATTGTTCCCGATGCCCCTCCTGAGCTTAAGGCTTATGCCTCATGCGTCTTGCGACGCTTCAATCACTCGTTGTCGCCAGCGGTTGCGGCGGTGGCGGTGACGGCGCCCTGCTTGGCGGTGTTCACGCCCGGCCACACCCAGTCGGTGTAATCCGGATGATCGTAGCCCTTGTCGACCGCGAACTGGAAGGCTTCGTCGCGGAAGGCCTCCAGCTTGTCGATCTCAGCGGCGTACTTGTCGGCATCAACCATGCGCAGAGCCTCAGCGGTCAGCTCGTAGCGGTCGATGTTGTTGACGCGCACCATGTCGTACGGCGTGGTGGTGGAGCCCTGCTCTTCGTAGCCGTGAACGTTGAAGTTGTCGTGGTTCGGGCGATCGTAGATCAGGCCGCGCACGTCGCGGGCATAGGAGTGGTAGGCGAACAGGACCGGCTTGTCGGTGGTGAACAGGTCAGCGAACTCCTCATCGGTGAGCGCCTCGTTGTTCTCCTTGGCAGACTGGAGCTTGACCAGATCCACCACGTTGACGACCTTGAACTTGATGCCGAGCTTGTTGAGCTTGTCGGCAGCAGCCATGATCTCCTGGGTCGGAACGTCGCCGACGGAAGCGAGGACGATGTCGGCCTCGTCGTTGGACTTGACGTTGGAAGCCCACTTCCACTCGGCAGCACCCTTCTCGAGCTCGGCACGAGCCTCGTCGAGGGACAGCCAGGTGGCGGCCGGCTGCTTGCCGGCGATGATCGCGTTGATCATGTTGGTGGACTTGAAGCACTTCTCGGCGACGGCCAGCAGCATGTTGGCATCAACCGGGAAGTAGATGCCGATCACGTGGTCGTTGTTGAAGCACTTGTTCAGCAGCACGGAGGTCACACCCGGATCCTGATGGGAGAAGCCGTTGTGATCCTGGCGCCACACATGGGAGGAGACCAGCAGGTTCATGGAGGAGATCGGCTTGCGCCACGGGATCTCACGAACCGTTGCCTCGAGCCACTTGGCGTGCTGGTTGAGCATGGAGTCAATCACGTGCACGAAGGACTCGTAGGAGCTCCAGATGCCGTGACGGCCGGTGAGCAGGTAGCCCTCGAGGAAGCCTTCCATCTGGTGCTCGGAAAGCTGCTCGGTGACCTGGCCGGTGACGGCCATGTGCTCGTCAACCTGGGCGGACAGGTAGCCGGCGTCCCACTGCTTGTTGGTCACTTCGTAAGCGGCAGCAAGACGGTTGGAAGCGGTCTCGTCCGGTCCGAAGATACGGAACGAATCCGGGTTGTTCTTGATGATGTCGCGGCAGTAGACGCCAAGACGACGGGTGGCCTCGAGCTGACCCCAGCCGTGTCCGTACTCGGAGACTTCCTTGACCTCGTAGTCCTCGAGCTTCGGCAGGTTGAGCTCCTCGCGGATGCGGCCGCCGTTGGCGTTCGGGTTCTGGCCGATGCGCAGCTCGCCCTTCGGCATGAAGGCGGTGACTTCCGGACGCACAGCGCCCTTGTCATCGAACAGCTCTTCCGGCTTGTAGGACTCGAGCCAGTTCTTGAGCACCTGGAAGTGCTCTTCGGTATCGCGAGCGGAAGCCAGCGGCACCTGGTGAGCGCGCCAGGAGCCCTCGGTCTTCTTGCCGTCGATGAACTTCGGGCAGGTCCAGCCCTTCGGGGTGCGGAAGATGATCATCGGGTAGAACGGACGGGTCATGTCGTCGGTCTGAGCCGCGGCCTTGATGTCGCAGATCTCGTCGAAGACGGACTCGAACAGGTCGGCGAAGCGACGGTGGATGGACATGTGGTCCTCATCGTCGAAGCCGGCGACGAACTCGTACGGCTCATAGCCCATGCCGTGGAAGAACTCGTGCAGCTCTTCGTCGGAGATGCGGGAGAGGATGGTCGGGTTGGCGATCTTGTAGCCGTTGAGGTGCAGGATCGGCAGCACGATACCATCGGTGCGCGGGTTGATGAGCTTGTTGGACTGCCAGCCGGTGGCCAGCGGGCCGGTCTCGGCTTCGCCGTCGCCGACGATGGCCGGCACGAACAGGCTCGGGTTGTTCATCACAGCGCCGTAAGCGTGGGACAGAGCATAACCAAGCTCGCCACCCTCGTGGATGGAGCCCGGGGTCTCCGGAGCGAAGTGGGACGGGATGCCACCCGGGTAGGAGAACTGGCGGAAGAACTTCTGCAGGCCAGCCTCATCCTTGGTGATGTTCGGGTAGTACTCGGTGTAGGTGCCGTCCAGGTAGGACTGAGCGGTACCGGCCGGGCCGCCGTGGCCCGGGCCCATGATGATCACAGTGTTCTGCTGGTGATCGGCGATGAGACGGTTGATATGGCCGATGAGGAAGTTCAGGCCCGGGGTGGTGCCCCAGTGACCGACGAGACGATGCTTCACGTCTTCGCGGGTGAACGGCTCCTTCATCAGAGGGTTGCTGCGAAGATAGATCTGGCCGATGGACAGGTAGTTGGCGGTGCGCCAGTACTTGTCAACACCTTCGAGGGCTTCCTCGGAAACCGGAGCGTCAAGCTTCTTCCAAGGGGTGCCAATAACAGGATTCGTCATGTGTACTCCTGTACTCCTGCACTGTTCGTGCGATTGGTTGTTTACATTCGGGCAAGAAGACCTCAGGCCTTGCGGTCCATGGACTTCTCTCCCTGTCGCGAACCATCGTACGTGGAGCACACGACTTTTGCACGTTTTTTTGCATGTGTGTTCGAAACTGTTGTCAAATTTTGATGTATTGTGAGATTGAGACGGTGGAGATGTGAAGGTGAATGCAAGATGACATTGCCTCAAAAACCGCGGAATGTCAAGGAATATAGTAGTC
Source organism: Bifidobacterium sp. LCP19S3_E9 (assembly GCF_052121135.1). Lineage (NCBI taxonomy): Bacteria > Bacillati > Actinomycetota > Actinomycetes > Bifidobacteriales > Bifidobacteriaceae > Bifidobacterium > Bifidobacterium sp. LCP19S3_E9. The sequence goes on from NZ_JBQKEV010000002.1 coordinate 20,118, forward strand.
GCTGAACATTTTGGACGTTCATTTCGGCGAAAAACATGGCGGCGTGTTGACGCGTGGCGTGTTCTGTTCATGTTCGTTTGCTGGTGTGGTCGGTTCCTGGGAGTAGCGGTGCGGGGTGTGACCGGATTGCCACACGGCGGGTTGGTTTACACGACTTTGGGATCTGGTGTTGGGGGTCACATGTCGCGGAGCGACTGGGATGCCGCTTTTTGCCCACATGTCCAGTATGAGTTTGTGAGTTTGCCACATATCCACCACGGCGTTGTCGGCTTGCCACGCAACAATAGGTATGTTGTTGTGACCAGTCGATTGTATAGATAGGGAGAGTCACCTATGGCGAAAGGTCCAGTGCTCGTCGTCGATTTCGGCGCGCAGTACGCCCAGCTTATCGCGCGTCGCGTGCGCGAAGCCAACGTGTATTCCGAGCTTGTGCCCCATTCCATGTCAGCCGATGAGATGCTTGCCAAGGATCCTAAGGCCATCATCCTTTCTGGTGGCCCGGCGTCCGTGTTCGAGCCCGGAGCCCCCGGCATCGACAAGAAGGTGTTCGAGGCCGGCGTCCCGGTGCTCGGCATCTGCTATGGCTTCCAGGTTATGGCATACGAGCTTGGCGGCACGGTTGATAAGGCGGCGCTCGGCGAGTACGGCAAGACCGAGACCAGCATTGATGACGCTGAAGGTATTCTCGCCGGTTCCCCTGCCGAGCAGACCACGTGGATGAGCCATGGCGTGGCTGTGGAGAAAGCACCTGAAGGGTTCAAGGTGCTCGCTCACACCGGGGGCGCTCCGGTCGCCGCGATGGAGGATGAATCCCGCAAACTCTACGGCGTGCAGTGGCATCCGGAAGTCAAGCACACCCCGCGTGGCCAGGAGCTTATCGAGACCTTCCTGCACAAGTGCGCCGGTCTCGACCGCGATTGGGACGCGTCGAACATCATTGAAGACCAGGTCAAGAAGATCCGCGAGGAAGTTGGGGACGCCCAGGTGATTTGCGGCCTGTCCGGCGGCGTGGATTCTGCTGTAGCCGCAGCCCTCGTGCACAAGGCGATCGGCGACCAGCTGACCTGCGTGTTCGTCGACCACGGCCTGCTGCGCAAGGGCGAGGCCGAGCAGGTCAAGCATGATTTCGTCAAGGCGACCGGCATCAAGCTCATCGCCGTCGACGCTTCCGAGGACTTCCTCACCGCGCTCAAGGGTGTCTCCGAGCCGGAACGCAAGCGCAAGATCATCGGCGAGAAGTTCATCCGTACTTTTGAGAAGGCCCAGCGCCAGGTCATTGAAGAAGCCGGCAAGAACGGCGCCGAAGTGAAGTACCTCGTGCAGGGTACCCTGTACCCGGATGTCGTCGAGTCCGGCGGCGGCGACGGCGCGGCCAATATCAAGAGCCACCACAATGTCGGCGGCCTGCCCAAGGACATCAAGTTCAAGCTGATTGAACCGCTGCGTACGCTGTTTAAGGACGAGGTGCGTGCCATCGGCACCAAGCTCGGTCTACCGGACGATATCGTTTGGCGTCAGCCGTTCCCCGGTCCGGGCCTCGGCATCCGTATCATCGGCGAAATCACCCGCGAGCGGCTTGATTTGCTGCGCGAGGCCGATGCGATCGCGCGCGAGGAGCTGTCGAAGGCTGGTCTTGACCGCGATATCTGGCAGTGCCCGGTTGTGCTTCTGGCTGACGTTCATTCCGTGGGCGTCCAGGGTGACGAACGCACCTATGGTTCACCGATTGTGCTGCGTCCGGTCAGCTCCGAGGACGCGATGACCGCCGACTGGTCTCGCGTCCCGTATGACGTGCTTGCCACCATCTCCACGCGTATCACCAACGAATGCCGTGGCATCAACCGCGTGGTGCTTGACGTGACCAGCAAGCCGCCGGCAACCATCGAATGGGAGTGATGTCGGAGCACGCCGAATTTGCGCATCGCCGAGAATCCATAGGAGTCTCCGGGGATCGCCGGGACAATTCGGTTATGCGATGAGAGGCTCGCAGTCGTTGCAATGACGGCTGCGAGCCTCTCACCGTATCTGTCGCTTGTCGTATCTGTCGTAACTGAAAGCAGCCGTGCGCTTGTGCCCGCCTACGTTCATCGCATGCTTTTTCGTGGATTCCCGACCGCCTGACGTCGTCACATGCCCTTGACCAAGCGGACTTACGATGGGAACGACGCTGATCGGGCGCGTTCAGTGACCCGAATCATCAAACTGCATGATCGACGGGAGGAACGACATGGCATACCGGACATCACATGGGGTACCGCTTCAGCACGCAGGTGATGGTGCCGCTGCACACACGACAACCGGGGTGCGGGCCATTGATCCGACCATCTGGCGCGTCGTCGGCACACCGCTGATCGCCGCCACCCACCCCGGTCCGCTGTCAGGCATGGGCGTCGCAGTCAAGGATTTGTATGCGGTCGCCGGGCAACGCGTCGGGGCAGGCAATCCCACGTATTTGGCCGAAGCACCCGTACAAGAGCATTCCGCTCCCGCGGTTCAACGTCTGCTTGACGCAGGAGCAGACGTGATCGGCATCGCACAGACGGACGAATTCGCATACTCCCTTGCCGGTGTCAACGCGCATTACGGTACGCCGCCGAATCCGAGAGCGCCGGGACGCGTACCGGGAGGATCGTCTTCCGGCCCGGCAAGCGCGGTAGCCTCAACACAGGCGACCATCGGTTTGGGGACGGATACGGCGGGATCGATCCGCATTCCATCCGCATATCAAGAATTGTGGGGGTTGCGCACCACGCACGGCAGGATCAGCCGTGAAGGCGTGCACCCGCTGTCAGGATCATTCGACACGGTCGGCTGGATGACCCGCGACGCACAGACTATGGATGCCGTGACGCAAGCGATGCTGCCTGACCGGGACACGGCGACATTGTCCGGCGAAGTGGCGGTCTGCGTGTTGCCCAGTCAGATGGTGGATGCGGATGTCGCCGAAGCGTTCGGGCGTTCCTGCGATATGATGCGCAACGCGACGCTTGCGAGCGGACGCGACTGCCCCGACATGTGGGATGAACTCACCTTGGACGCTGACATGTTCGACGGGTTTCTTGACATCTTCTCCGTGGTACGTGGTTATGAGGCGTGGCAAGCTAACGGCGGCTGGGTCAGCGGGCATTTCGATGCGATCGCCCCGGATATCGCCCAGCGTTTCCGTAACGATGCGCTGATCGACGAGACCGCATATCGCCAAGGATTGGAACGGTTGGAACAGTCTTGCGCGATGATCAGATCACTGGTGGGCGATAGGGTGCTGCTCACGCCGACCGCCGCGACTGTCGCCCCGACCCTCACGGAACAAGATGACCCCGACACTGCGGCCCGCACGCGCAAACAGACCATGCGCCTGACGTCACTTGCCGGCATCGGCGGCCTTCCCGCCTTGAGCATGCCCATCGCAACCGTGCAAGGGCTGCCGTGCGGCATGTGTCTGATTGGTCCTGCCGGGAGCGATAAGGCGTTGGTGGCATTCGGCAAGGAGCTTTACCGGCGGCTTTCGGCGTGAGTTCGCGCGATACCAATCGCGGCAGCGGGTCGGCGACTGAAATAAGGGACGGAGAGCGTCGTCCGTCTGCCGGCGATTGCGATCGGCATCCGTTTGCACGGCCACCGCAGGCAATCTCAGTTTGCCGCTGTGAGCTGCAGATTCAGGCGTATCGCCTTGCAATCATGCGGAAGTTGGAATCGTCACCCTGTGTCGCGTAGAGTAGGAGAAGGATTTCAGATGCCGCAAGAGGCGCGGCAGCTGGCGGCGGAGGGCCGCGAGATATGCAGCGTGAAGCGATGCAAAGCATCATGATGCAGCCAGAAGAAAGGGAAGACCATGGACGATTTCGATGACGATGAGAACATGTCCTTCGAAGAGTCACTGAGTCACGACGAGATGGGGCCGGTGACCGTTGAAACGCTGCAGAACATCGAACGACAGATCAACGAGCAGAGTGGGGTACCCGTGTGGGCGGTCGTGCAGAACCTGTTCGTGCCCACCGCGCATCGCATCATGCAGGACGCCGGAAGCGTAGTCGGCGGACGGGCGGCGAGTTTCGTGCGTTCCACGTTGGAAGAAGTGATCCGCACCACACCTGATTCCGGCGATGACCTGCCTGATGTATCGCTGAGCGTCACCGGCGCCATGACCTTGCTTGGTTCGTACTATTACGATGGTGTGCTCGGCGAGCAGGATTACGCTAAGGCGTTCGAATACTACAAGGCTGCTGCGGAACGTGGCGGCATCCGGGCGACGCTGAATCTGGGGTACTGCTACCAGTACGCCCACGGGACCATGCGTGATGATGCGAAGGCTTGCACTTGCTACAGCGTGGCGTATCTCGCTGACCCCACCAACCCTGAAGCGCGCTACAAGATGGCTGACATGTTCTTCAACGGCTACGGCGTGCCGCGCAACGAGAGGGTAGCCGTGCAGGCGTATCTCGAGATTCTCGACGAGATGACCGACGATGACATGAAGGACTGGTTCGCCGAGAACGAGGAGTCCCTGTACCGCCGGCTGGCGCTCGCGTACCGTGACGGCAGGGGAGTCAAGCGCAGTCCGCTCAAGGCGCTTGAGTATTACGAGAAGCTGGAGATTATCCACTACCGTGACTTGGCGCATGGACGGCGTGACACACCGTATTACAGTACTGCACATCACTTGGACAGTGTGCAGAAGGAGATCGCCAAGCTGCGGGCGGAGTTGGATGCTGATCCTACGGCGGCATCGATGTAGGGCGGAGCGGTGCTGGCGGGCACGGGCAGGTGCGTGCTGGTGCTTGCTGGCGTGCGTGGGCTGGTGCGCGGTATGGTGCCGGCTGGCGCCTACTGGCGTTTGCTGGTACGAGTGCAGGTATCTGGGCTGGCGTGCGGGACTTTATCCGTTGACGGGTTTGTTTGGGATGATTTGCCATGCGGGCGTTGGAGTTCGTCGGAAATCTTGGGGGATTGTGGGAGATTACAGCAAACAGGCCGTTTGACAGGTAAAGTCCCGTGCTGTTGTGGGAGATGAGTGCGATTCGGTCACTTTGCGGGCTAAGTCCCGTGTTCTCCCGGGAGTTTACAGCGGATGGGTCATTCGATGCATAATCTCCCAACCACGGATTCCTGCCGATGTGCAAAAACCGCGGAATTCCAACATTCTCATTAGGGAGATAATCGCCAAATCCCAAAATCCGCGAGTTCTCCCGGGAGCATTTTGGCTGATGGGCGGAATCGGGCTAAACTCCCACCGCGCGAATGCTTCCGGGCAGTCTGCGGGTAACACCGAGCAATGCTGCTGGGTGCGCTGTGATGAGTTCGGCAGGAACTGCCGTCATATCAATCAGTCCTCTTGCGCGTGCTTTGAGACTTGCGGCTGTGTGATCACGGATTTCGGCTGCTGATGTTCTCATGCAGCCAACATTTGTGCCAGGTCGGAGCGGGGTAGGATGGATTTCATTCTGTAGCGGGCAGCATAGTAGCTCTTGGTTTTCAAGTGGAAACTGAAATAGACATCGATTCTGTATTATCTTAGATGCTTGATGAGCATTAATATATGCGAGTGAGTATTGCAGGGGTGTGAGTCTAAAAAATGAAGCGGGTTGAGAGATTCATGAAGTGTTTCAATGTGAGGAGAAAGATATTGAATATATTTGATAATTTCATGAAATGGGCTACAGAATATGACAGTGCGATAGAAGCGATTTCAACATTTATAGCTACAGTGATTGCTGTTTTTGGCATTGTTCTCTCATGTATCTCGATTCAATCATCGAATGTGGCGAATGAAATTTCTCGAGAACAGTTCATGTATTCGAAGAGCCGGGAGCATGAGAATGAGATTCGAGCTCAAGCTGTTCTTGTATCAGCGTGGATGATAACGAGTGATGTCGATACTTCGGGGGATGACAGACATCTTGTTGTGAATGTCCGCAATGGAGACACGCAGCCTGTTTACGACGGAGTGATATCGACAGGGGCAATTCAAGGCGCAGCGCCTGAACTTTTCACTGGCGAATATGCCGTTCCCGTTGGTACAATACCGCCTGGAGAATATCAGGTTACCGTTCCTCGTCCGCCGTCGGGGATGGGGATTCGATTCAATGCATCCATTGGTTTTACTGATTCAGCAGGAATTTCATGGACTCGAGATGCCAAAGGTCAATTGAAGCAAATCAAGAAACACCCATACGAGTTCTTTAAGATTCCGTTGCCGGTTCAAGAATTTGCAGAATTGTCACCCGTGCAAAAGAAACATGATTCGGGCGTAGATTCTCAACTTGACGGAGATGAGGAACTTGGATAGGTGATAATCGGCGTGCATGCGGGACGCTCTCTGCCCTGTAATCGGAATTTCATAAGAATAATGAAAATTATCCTTTGCTGATTTTATGATACAGGCATGCAAGTAAACGTGCTGATTTCGCATCCCGGGGATGTTGCAGAAGATGTTCTGGAGAGAGTTTATGAAAGCTTCAATCGCTGGAACAGTGAACATCGTTCTACGAGTATTCGTTTTTATCCATTTGAGTGGCAGAAGGACATTGCTGCCACTGCTGAGGTCATGAATGGGCAGAACGTTATTGATCTTCATGCTGAAACGCGGTGTGATGCCACATTAGCTTTATTCAACACGCGGTTGGGTAGCCCGACGAACGAATCGTTATCAGGAACAGTGCATGAGATTGAGGAATCTGTACAACATGATAAATATACGGGAATAATTGTGGACCAGAGACAGAAGGAAAGGCAAGAGAAAAGACTGCGCGATTACCTTGATAACGGTCACGGACTATATAAATCCTTTGATTCATTTGATTGTCTCGATGACGAAGTGAGATGTTTTCTCGACGAATGCATGAGACGTTTGCGTGACGGTGAGAATCCAAATAGCAGACAACCGGAGACGCTGTCACGCACTGATTCGCCCATATATCCTGCTAGTAGAATTGCGCAACACATCTACAACCCTTATTTCCATAACAAGACAGGTAAAGAGAAAAAACTTGATTGGCATGAAGAACAAGGGGAAGTTGTGTATGCGGCCAATGGTGAATCTGGCATTAGATTGGATTGCATAGGCTGTGAAATTCCCTCTCCCTTTTCTGAGCAGACGCGCGCTTGTTGTCGCGCTGAAGGCCTGTCAGGCGGAGTCATACGCGTCCAAGGATTATTTGGCAAGCTTTTTGGAATCATCAGTCAAGAGTTGCCCCATATGGATTTTGATGTTCCTGCTAACACGTATATTGTGCTAGTTTTCGTACCGGATAAAAATAAAAATCTAGTATGTAATTATTTGGGACTTACATCTTCACATATATTTCCTTTTTCCGGTTCGACTGCTCCCGAAGCAGGATTGACGAATTGACGCGACAAGCAAATGCAGCTGTATAGTTGGATAACATCAATGGGAACGAAGCGGTCTTAATTTCGCGCGAGGTAGGCTATTCTCGCGAGTTCGCATCTGCATCAGAACAAGGGAGAGAAGGAGAGCAGTTCGATATGTGGAAACGTGGCAAGATGACGACCGCGTCTGAGAACGGTGATTCTGATAACAAATTGGGAGTTACGGAATTGCAGCCGCTATACCCGCGGTATATCGAGGGAGAGCACCGTGTGTACGTCGATGCGATTGAAAGCGCAATCGAAAATGACCGTGAAGGTAAGCTGCATAACATCGCGTTATCGGGGGTGTATGGCTCGGGCAAGAGCAGTATTCTTGAGAAAGTAGTTGAGGATTTTGAGGTCGGTAAGCGGTTTAGGATCGCGGCGAAGGGCAGTGGCCGAAATTTCCGCAGTCGCACGAAGAGCATTTCTCTTGCTCCATTGGCGTCCCGTATCGATGACGACATACATGACGACGGACAATTCGGTGGTAGTTCCACTGAAAGCACTCCAGAAAGCAACGGCAATTCGGTAGATTCCCGGACCAATAAAATACAACGCGAGATTGTAAAACAACTGTTGTACGGGGCGAAACCTGAGGATGTTCCGCTTTCAAGGTTTCATCGTATTCATGAAGTGAGCGTTCCAAGGTTGCTGCCCTGCGCATTGTGCATCAGCTTGTTTTTAGTTGTATTTCTGGGAATATTTTTCGGAGGACAGCTTAGTGCTTTCGGAAATATATTGTTGGAATTCCCTCTACTGAAAGCGAAGTTGAAGAATAATTCAAATGCGCCGATAGTTGGTTATTTGGCTCTGGCGGTATTTCTGTTTCTCTTATCTTGCGCAGTATGCTACTGTCTGATGAATAGCAACTTGAAAATATTGCAAGTTGATGCTGGTGGGGCTTCTATCAAACTGGACAAAGGCGTAGATTCATACTTTGACCAGTACCTTGATGAGATTGTGTATTTATTTGAAAAATCGAAAGTAGAGCTTGTAGTTTTTGAAGATCTCGACAGGTTTGAAAGTCCTGAGATTTTTGATTCGTTACGAGAGTTAAACCAAATCCTCAATGATGACCCGAAGATTGCTAGAAAGAGAGTAATACGTTTCATATACGCGATAAGTGATGCCGTGTTTGATGATCAGTGCACCGCTTCCTCTGCACATCAGAGTGGCAATAATAATGATTGTGATGACGATCACAATCACGCAGAGGCATTCGCGCGTGCGAAGTTCTTCGATCTGATTGTTCCAGTTGTCCCGTTTGCGAATCCGGCCAATTCCTACCAAATGGCCCGCCGTACGCTGGGCGACAAGATTACTCAGATGGAGGGTGTCGGTGACCTCTTGGAGGATGTCGCACGATATATTCCGGATCAACGAACCTGGATTACTATCCGAAATGATTTCATTGTGTATTGCACAAAGCTGCATATCGGATTAGAAGACGGGAAAGATATCGAGAACGTCCTTGGTCTGTCGCCGAAGTATCTTCTCGGATTCCTCATTTATCGCAACTACTATCTTGCCGATGCGGCAAGTATGAAAAACGGCAAAAGTAAAGTTGATAAGATATATTCCATAGCTCGGGACATTGTTGCGGGCAGCATTCCTAAGCAGACAAAGTTGAAACAAGAACACCAACGCAAGATCGAGATGGTCTCAGAGGGTCACGAAGCAAATGCCAATGCAGCTGACTTGACACGCGATGTAAAAACATTTGCCGTGTCGCTTTCTGGATTAGATGCAAGTGAATGGTTGCTTCGTGTTGACAATAATGATGAAGAGCAATTGAAGAAGGCAAGCACATGGAGAGAAATATCAAGCAAAAAGGAGAATGAAGAAATCCATATCGAATTGTATAGCGGTTATTCGCGAGTGTTTGAAATCTCTCCAAGTAGGTCCACCCTTGAACAATACCTAGACAGATCCATAGATATCGACCAGTTTACATGGGATGCGCTTACACGAGAGGGGTATGAGATTGAAACGCGTCTGAAGAATCTGAGAACTGGGAATTGGGCCTTCCTTCTTCATGACGTAGAATGTAAAACAAATCTAGATATTGATGACACTGATAAGGAATCAGCAGGTCAAACTCTGGCTGAATATCTTGAGGATGACTTGCACGAAAGCGATACGTTGTTGTATCACCTGATTGATGGCGGATGGCTACGGCAGGATTATAAGTTGTATTCCACTGTTTATTCAGATGAAGGAATAACTAGAAACGCTCTTGATTTTACGATTCATCACATTGATGAGAATGCCCCTGATTTCTATTTCCATCTTGATAACGCAGATGTCAAGAGCGTACTGAAGCGCGTGCAATCACGCGGTACCTCCCTGTTGGGACAGGCATGGATGTTGAATATCGACATCCTCAATTATTTGTTGGAATCCGAGGGGAATCAAGACAAGGAGACACTGAAACTGGTCATTTCATACTTGTGTGATTTGAAAGATGATGCTTCAAGAGAATTTCTCAAAGCATTCCTCGGTGAGGAGGGCAATAGGACAACCGAGATTCTCGAGTTACTTGCAGGCAGGTGTCCGCAGATACTGACGTTCTTGACAGATGACGCGTCAGATGCGCTCGAGCCAGCTGCTTTGTGCGGATATCTAGACGCAGTGCTTAGACATTTAGCCCCTGATATCGAATATCAAGTACCTGAAGGGTTTGCCAACTTCATTCGGCTGCACGGCAGCTCTATAGCGGCGTTGAAGGATGATTCGCTGACAAAGGAGCGGGCCGAGGTTTTCGACCGGATACTAAAGCGTGCCGGATACATTGCACCGGAGTTGGGCGCTGTGGGCAGGGCTCTCCGTATGCTCCTTATTGACCATGATGGTTATTCGTTCACTAGAGTAAACCTTCTTTCGGCGCTCGGAACTCTCGATAGTTCATTGAAGGAAGGTCTTCTTCCTCCTCTCAATAGAATCAAGGCAATTTCACTGAACGTTTATCGATATGTCACCAGGCTCATGGAAGCCTATCTGCGCATGTTGAAGAAGCAGGAGTATTCATTTTCATTCGATGACACAACGTCGACCGATGATGTTGACAACACAATTATCTATGTGATGTGTGATGTAATCATGGCGCTGGATGGTGCGCAGAGCAATGGCGAGGTGGGGCCTGGAGATAATCCGCCTGAGACTACTCTCAGTAATCGCGGCAAGAAGGTAATCCAAGATGTGATTGCGAAGCGAGCGGATGACGTCAAAGTCAGTTGTTTTGAACCCGGGGAATTGAAGGCCGGCTTATCTCAGAAGATGGCTCCGGAGGTATGTGAACAGTACGACCATTACCTCTTCTTTGAACTACTCGACAACAATGCAATACAGTTTACTGCGAGGAACCTACTGTCAGCATTTACTGCTTTTACTAGAAGCGAGTCGCGAAAAGCCGTATACAAATGGATGAATTCTAAGGAATCATTTGACTCTGTGGACGATATCTCGGAGTCTGACAAGATGAAGCTTGTTGTCGAACTATTGAATGTACCTTCAGCCGACTGCAATATGGAGAAGAAAGTAGAATTCGTTCGCTCGCTTGATCTTGAATCTCCGTTGCCTGATGAGTTGACTCAACAGATTAAGGTTGGTGACAAGTCCGTCTTCGATCTCGAAAAACATCCTGATGCCTATGCAAAATTATTGGACGAGAAGCCGATAGTCACGGATACTTTGACAGCATTTAAGATGATTCCAGCTGATAACAGGAAAGCGCGACTCGAGTGGATGAAGAAGTCTGAAGAGTTTCCGACTTATGTATCGAGTCAGCTCCTTGATCCAAATGAAGCGTGTGATGTGATATCTATTTCAGATAATCGTCTTCGTAAAATCCAGCAGATGATACTCCAAAAGCCGGAAACGTATCTTCATGATGCGGATTATCAACATCTGCTGACAGCCGTGAAAAGCAATATTGATGCTGAGGGAGGTTGCGACGAGACACTGCTGGGAGTGTTTGCGCATAAGATAGACAAGCTTGGTACTATCGAGAAGCTGATGCGTGGCGACCTCCACAGCTTGAACAGTGAATCTATTTTAGCGATACTAAATTTTGTATTGTCTGAGAACGACCTGTCCAATTCCAATATTTATCTAGCACGTGACATTATTGTCAAATGCGGAAACCCCTATGTTCAGATGTTCGACAATAAAAAACGTGTTCTACTCGTAAAATATAATATATTCAGCGAACTTATTGCAAAGTTCAATGATTTTACAAAAAATGATTTCAAAGAAGGCAAAGGAATATGGAATTACGAGCAAGAGGAGAGCGGCGTCAAAAAGTATAGATCTGTTCCTGGCATTTTGCCGAAGCTGAATCGTCATATTGATCAACTGAAACGGCCGATGTTGACTGATTTAGTGGGTTGAAGTTACATCGATGCTTCTCGTAGGATTGTCGCAGTGTGTTCTTTCTGCCTCGCATTTTGCCCAATACCCCTCCCGGAGTAATCTGGTGTTTTGACGCGAAACCGGAGCCTGCGAGGAGGGGATGAACGTGTCTTGCGACATTCAGTCTGATGTGATGCGCGCCGACAAACGACGTGTGCTTGGACTGTTGTTGCAGGACAAGACGTCGAAGAGGAACATCCTGTGGGGCACCGACATGTACGCGGAACGCGGCACGGCATATGCGCATGACAGCAAAATCACTCCGGAGCTGATTACCGGGGTTCATGCAGGTCTTATCCGCAGTAGGGCTCAGAAGCATCAGGAGCAGCAGTCCGAGCGGACCAGAACGCATGCCGAGGTATTCACGCCGATGTGGGTGTGTGCCATGATGATTGATGCATTGGATGATGATTGGTTCGGTGCGCAACACGTATTCACTGATGAATCCGGTGAACGTACTCAGCGGGTCGAATTCCCAGAGGGCAAGACCTGGCAAGACTATGTGCGTTCGACACGTCTGGAAATCACGTGTGGAGAGGCACCTTTCCTTGTCAATAGGTACGATGCGGCGACGGGGGAGCCTGTCCCGGTGGAGAAGCGTATCGGCATTCTTGACCGCAAATTGCGTGTGGTTGACGAGAACGCTGTGGATGAAGACGAGTGGGTGCACTGGGTACTTCTTGCGTTCCGCAGTACGTTTGGTTATGAATTCCAAGGTGACAATCTGCTGATTGCGCGACTCAATCTGCTCGCAACATTCGAAGAATACCTTGACCACAGGTGGCATAGAGAGGCGACCGATCGGGAGCTGCGGAAGATTGCGAACATCATTGTGTGGAACGTGTGGCAGATGGACGGGCTGACATACCGCATCCCGTTTGACACTACTAGTGATGCCCCTATGGACCTCTTCGAGTCAGCGGGACTCGAAGATTCACAAGAGGTGCCTGCGGCCAGACGTATCTCAAGATGCCGTATATACGACTGGAGTTCGAATCGAAGCCAGGTATTGGTTTCGGAGAGAGGGAAGGCAACCATGAAATTCGATTACATCATCGGCAATCCGCCGTATCAGGAAGAGGTGGAAGGTGATAACAAAACCTATGCGAAGCCGATTTACGACCGGTTCCTAGACGCCTCTTACAAGTTGGGCAACGTCGTAGAGATGATTCATCCCGCGCGCTTCCTTTTCGATGCAGGCAGCACGCCGAAGGCCTGGAATGAGAGGATGCTCAATGACGAGCACCTTAAGGTTCTGTGGTACGAGGCCGACAGCAAGCGCGTCTTTACTAATACTGACATCAAAGGGGGAGTGGCTGTAACTCTGCATAATGCGAGTAAGCAGTATGAACCTGTTGGAGTATTTGTCCCTTATCGTGAGATGGCGTCCGTATTGAAAAAGGTCACTGGTTCGCCGGCTTTTCTACCTTTGTCTTCAGAAGTGCTTTCCGCGTATTCTTATAAGTTCACGCAGAAGATGCATGACGATTTTCCTGATGCCCTTGAAAAAATGAGCAGCGGCCATGCGTTTGATTTGAAATCGAATGTGTTCAATCGTTTGCCGCATATTTTGCTTGGTGAGAAACCAAAGGATGGTGATAACTATCTTCGTATTGTTGGGCGCGAGGGCAATAATCGTGTGACTAAATACATTCGGCGCGAGTATGTGAATCATGTCGAGAATCTTGATTCATGGAAAGTGTTCCTTCCTGCGGCAAACGGAGCTGGCGATTTCGGCGAAGTCTTTTCAGATCCTATCGTTGCAGGACCAGGAGTCGGGTCTACAGAAACCTTTATCAGCCTTGGTAATTTTGGTTCCAAAGGCGAAGCAGAGAGCTGCCTGGCATACATCAAGACGAAATTCGCCCGTGCCCTCCTTGGCATTCTAAAAACAACGCAACACCTGACGCCGGGTGTGTTCAAGTACGTCCCCCTCCAAGACTTCACCTCATCCTCCGCTATCGACTGGTCCCAGTCCGTTGCGGATATCGACAAGCAGTTGTACAAGAAGTACAACCTGACCGATGAGGAAATCGACTTCATCGAGAAGAACGTGAAGGAGATGAAGTGACCATGGGCAACACGCCGAACATCAACCCCTTCAAGCGCATCCGTCCGATGATCTACGCCTATCAGACGCCCTCGGTCCCGGATCACAATGGCTGGACGAAGATCGGATATACGGCCACGCAGTCGGTGGCCGATCGCATCAACCAGCAGAGCCACACCATCAATGTGCCGGCTGACCTTCGCTGGACCGAACCGGCCATGTACTTGGATGGTTCTTTTGAGACGTTCACCGATCATGATTTCCATCGCTATTTGATGAACCAGAAGCATGTGGAGCGTACACCGGGAACAGAGTGGTTCCATATCGAACCAAATCCGGCGCATGCCGAGTTCACCAAGTTCGCTCACCGCGACTATGACATCGCCTCAGGCACCACCTACACGCTGCGGGACGAGCAGGCTGCGGCTGTGGAGATGACTCAGCGCTATTTTGCCAATGGCGGCAAAGAGTTCCTCTGGAATGCCAAGCCTCGTTTCGGCAAAACATTGACCGCCTACGATCTGGTGCATCGCATGGGATTCAAGAACGTGCTCATCGTCACGAACCGTCCCAGCATCTCCGACTCGTGGCTGAATGACTTCCAGAAATTCATCGGCTGGCAATACCCCTACCTGTTCGTCACAGACAATAAGGGAGTACTGGACCAGCACGCCAAGCTTAGCGCGCATGCCAATGAAGGCATCATGACGCGCAAGGAATACCAGGAATTTCTCAATTCCCACAGCATCATCTCCGTCTCTGACCCCGATTACAAAGGCATGATCGCGTTCGAGTCCCTGCAAGGACTGAAGACGTCGAAGTATTTCGGCGCGTATGACGGGGTGGACAAGCTCCGTTGGATTAGCGAGCTGGAATTCGACCTGCTGATCGTCGACGAATCACAAGAAGGCGTTGATACCTCCCTGACCGAAAAGGCATTCGACAGAATCAACCGCAAACACACGTTGTACCTGTCCGGCACCCCATTCAAGGCGCTCGCCCAAGGCCGGTTCTCGGACGACCAGATCTTCAACTGGACGTACGTGGACGAGCAGGAAGCGAAGCAGGCTTGCGCCGACGGTGAGAACTCAAATCCATACGAGGTACTTCCTCGCATGGAGATGTACACCTATCGCATGTCCGACATGATCACGAGCAAGATTCGTGAAGGCGCCGACGTGGACGATGATGGTGAGAACGAAGAATATGCGTTCGACCTCAACGAGTTCTTCGCCACCAAACGCGACGGCACCTTCGTGCACGAGGATGCCGTCAAGGATTTCCTCCACAACCTGACGACGCTGGAGAAATACCCGTTCTCCACTCCGGAACTCCGTGCCCAGCTCTCGCATACGCTGTGGATCCTCAACCGCGTGGCAAGCTGCAAAGCGCTCGCCAAGCTCATCCAACAGGAGCCCGCTTTCGAAGGGTACAAGGTTGTGGTTGCCGCCGGTGACGGCAAGCAGCCGCTCACGGAGAACGGTGAGTCGCTCGTCAACCCCGACGACGCCGACAAGGTGGAAGCGACCGCTCTCGAGCGGGTGAAAAACGCCATTGCGAACAATCCCCGCACCATCACGTTGAGCGTTGGGCAACTGACCGTGGGCGTGACCGTTCCCGAGTGGAGTGGCGTGCTCATGCTGTGCAACCTGAACAGCGCTTCATCATACATGCAAGCGGCGTTCAGGGCACAGAATCCGTGCACCATCACTGCTGAGGTGGACGGCAAGCCACAGCCAATGCGCAAGGAGACCGCCTACGTCTTCGACTTCGACCCCGTGCGTACCTTGACCATCTTCGAAGAGTTTGCGGAGAACCTTTCCCACTCGACCACAGGCGCTCACGCCGCATCGTCCGGTTCAAGAGCCGAACAAGTGAAACGACTGCTGAACTTCTTCCCGGTGATTGGTGAAGACGACGAAGGCCGTATGGTCCAGCTCGATGCGGAAAAGGTCATGTCCATCCCGCGCAAAATCAAGAGCCAGGAAGTCGTCAAACGTCGCTTCCTGTGCAACTTCCTGTTCCAGAACATCGCCGGCATTTTCGGAGCCCCCAAAGAAATCACGGATATTCTCAACAAGCTCGAACCAGCCAAGGAAGAGAAGCATTCCAAGAAGGACATGGAGGTTCGGCCGGCGGACTTCACCTTGGACAAGGACGGGAACCCGGTCATCGACGATGCCGATGTCAACAAAGACGTCAAAGACCTATTCAGCGATGAGAAAATCATGGTCATCGACCCTGTGGATATCCCGCCCATCCCTACGATTGAGCAGAGCCAGGATCCCGACACCGGTTATCTGTCACACGTGGATATGACCACGGATACCAACCTCTTGGCAAAACAAGCCAAAGAGCAGTTCCGTGAGAAGGTTATCGCCCCGATTGTGCAGAAGCATAACCTCAACGCACGCGACAGCAAGAAACTCGCCGAAAATGTCAACCATGCCTTCGATGCAGTGGTTGAGCAACAACGCGATGCTTTCAACCAGAAGCAGGCGGAGCTCAGGCAGGCGTACACGGAGAATCTCGAGCAATCCGAAGACCCGGACGAGCGCATGCAGATGTTGAAGGATAATGCGGTCAAACTCGCCAAAGATGCTGAAACTATGATGAAAGACATAGTCAGCCAGATCAACGAGATTACAGACAAAGAAATCAAGAACGTCAGTAGGCAAGCACAGACGATAAAGGCTGAACATGAGAAGAAAAATGATGAAGACATCATGCGCGCTCATCTGCGCGGCTTCACTCGGACCATCCCGAGCTTTGTCATGGCGTACGGTGACCGTGATCTCAGGCTGGGCAATTTCGATGACTATACCGAAGACGACGTATTCCATGAAGTGACCGGCATTACTGAAGAGGAATTCCGTTTGCTGCGTGATGGTGGCGATTACCGGGATGAAGTTACCGGAGAGAAGAAGCATTACGACGGGCACGTTTTCGATGAAACCGTGTTCAACGACGCCATCCAGGAGTTCCTCAACAAGAAGGAACAGCTCGCCAACTACTTCGATGATTCCCAGACCGAAGACATCTTCGACTACATTCCGCCACAGAAAACTAACCAGATTTTCACTCCGCGCTGGGTCGTGGAGAAAATGGTGGACGAGCTGGAACATGAGAATCCGGGATGCTTCGACGATCCTGACGCCACATTCGCCGACCTGTTCATGAAATCAGGCCTGTACATCACGGAGATTGTGAAGCGGCTCTACCGAAGCGAACGTATGAAGCAGCTGTTCCCGGATGGCGAAGAACGCATCAAGCATATCTTTGAGCATCAGGTGTACGGCATGGCACCGACCCGCATCATCTATTTGATTGCAACCAATTACATCCTCGGGTTCAATGACCAGCTCAAGGCATCCACCACGCATTTTGTGCAGGCGGATGCCGCGGAAGCCGCGAAGAGCGGGACGCTGCAGGAGCTCGTGGACGAGAAGTTCGGGAAGTGATGAGCAGAGATGCTGGTGTGAGTGGCTAGCACGGGGTGCACAGCGGTAACTGGTTGTGCTGTGGCAAGCGGCATACTTGCCACAGCACAATCGGCAATCAACACTGATTGATCAGCCTCATCACTTCGGGAATGTCCTCCGCGCTGTGCACATCCACCCGTGTCATGCACCCTGCTTCAAATCCGTATGGTCGCTTATCTTGCGCGTAGCCGTTTGGATCATCAAGACTATCAATGGTGATGTTGAGGCCGATGCTGAGACTCGTGGAGCTAGGACGTGCCTTGATGACGATGTGCAGGGACTTACCGCTATCGGTGTAGTAACCGACGTAGTTCTTTTTCACGCCGAAGGTCCAGTCGTGTTGTGTTTTCACGATGGCTTGTTGCAGCTGTTCGAACAAGTCGTGGCATCTGCCGCCGGTCGCAAGTTCCGGTTGCGTGGTTTCAATCGTCCAGTCGGTGGAGCGGGTTGTGGCTCTCGATTTTGGTCGGTATTGGTCGATGATTTCATCCTCGAGTGTGGGGCGTTGCCATATTGAACAAGCTCTATCAGCGAGCGCGGCGGCTCGCTCATGGATGGTTTCTGCGTTCCACACAGTGCAATCGGCGATATAGCGGTTCAGGCTGAGTGGACTGTATTTGTACCCTCCGGGGTTGAGGTTTTGCTTATCCGGGAACGGCCTGTTCGAATATTCCTGGTTGTAACCGGTGAGTGTGAGATTGCCCAGCGTGTGGCACAACGTGTCGTGAATGGTCTGCCAGTCCGGGCCGAGCATGGTCTGCCATGCGGCGGAATCATCGATGGTCTGCGGCATGACATGCTCGATCTGGTACATGCCGGTATTGACAGGCTCCTTCGGATGGTACGAGTCCTCCAGACGTTCCAGTAGATACTGTTTTCCTTTCTTAAGGCCGCGGTATATGTCACGAGTCGTGAGTGCGTCGGCGAACTGGCTGTCATCGGGGAAGTAACCGGTGGAATCCTTCTCGGGTGCGAGCAACAGTGCGGTCAGACACTCTTGGGGATTATCGGCGTCATCGAGTCTGCGGTACATTCCGGCGAACATTTTGTTCAGCCCTTGCGTGGACTTGCCTACCGTCATGCGGCGGAACAGGAAGGATTCAACCATGTCGCACATCCTGCCGAACTCGTCTTTGGTGAGTTTGTGCTCGTCCATCAGCGTGTACAGGCACATCAGCAGCGGACGTGCGGGTCTGACATCCAGAGTGTTGATCCTGTCGAACTTGCGCTTGAGATCGGGGTCGGGCTCCTGCCTGAGGAACATGCGAGCGTATCGTGTCGCATACGCAAGCAGTTCGGAGAGGATGGTTTGTGGTTCCCGGTCGAGGTTCCGGCTTTGCACATAATACTTGAAATCGTGATAGGCGTTCTCTTGCTTGGGTGCGCGCTCGGGAATCTTCAGAGACAGCCAATACCAGAGGAAGGTGTTGAATTCGTTCTCGGCACCCTGCCCGAACAGGTGTTCGATAGGGCGCCAATACTGGTCGTAAAGCTCGTTCTGCCGGTCGTTCGACAGTGACAGGAGCATGAAGTTGCGCACGAGGTCGATCGGGGTGAGGGGTTTGCCCTTGGAATTCATCGACTCGAAGATGAGCTGTGCATTGTCTTCATTGGGGTTGAGCTCCGTGTCGATGATCACCAGTTTGTTCAAGCCGTTCCACAGCGTTTCGGGGGAGGTTTGCCCTTCGCGGATTCTTTTAGAGAAGAATGATTTGGCGTCCACAAGAAGACGGACCGGGTGCTCCGGCAGGGGGCTGCCGTCGACCAAGGAATGCACGGTTGTCTTATCGTCCATCGACAGGACAAGCTTGTACCGTGATTCTCCTCGGTAGTCATCATTGAACAGGTAGCTTTTGCGCAAGGATTTGGGGGAGAGATCGGTGAGAAATTGCGCGCGGGAATCATCCTCGTCCAGATAATCGAGCAGTGCGGCGAGGAGCAAAGAGAGCGTGGCCATGCGCTGCTGGCCGTCGATGAGGAGCTTGCGGTGGATGCTTGTCGCGGTGCTGTCCTCTTCGGGGATATACAGGAACGAGCCGATGAAATGGGTCATGCCATCCTCACCCGCCAGCGTCACGTCGTTCCATAAGTCCTCCAATTGCGGACGCTGCCAGGAATATTCACGCTGATACACAGGGATGATGAACTGGGTTCTGTCCGCCCCGAGCAGGTCAAGGAATCTTGCTTGTGTCGCCCGCATGGTTGGTCTCCTTCTTCGGTGATGCCTTGGTTCTATGGTATTGCGGGGTGGGGTGATTGGTGTGGGGTGTGGTTGGTGGGTTGTTGCTGGTGGGTTGTTAGGTGTGGGTTTGCGGCAGAAGTGGAAACTCGCTGGTGTGCGATGATGATGTCGCACGGCGGCGGTATTGCCTGATGGCTGAGAGTCGCATTGGTGGATATCATGCTGTGGAGCGACTCGGTGTCGCACGGCTGGCAGATAGCTTCCGTAGCGGGACCATGCCGTCGGCTATCTGGCTGTTGTGCGACTGCTGCGTCGCACGGCGGGCGGATGGCGATCATTGGTACGGCCATCCCGATTGCTATCTTGCCGTGGTGTGACTGGTGTGTCGCACGACGACAAGATAGTGCCCAGTGGTTACAGCATCCTGCTTGCTATCTCGTCGCGTTGCAACAGCCGCGTCGCACGGCGGGCAGATAACGAGGCACGGTTTCCAGATCGCTATCCGTTCGCGCTGGGACTGTGGGGTCGCACGCCAGCGCCGATGCCCGTCCACCGTCTCTGTTAGTATCGACCACAGCATGTCTATCACAGCATTGAATCTGTCACATATCACCTACACATACCCCGGGGCGCCGGAACCGATTTTCGAAGACGTTACTGTCACGTTCGCGCCCGGCTGGACCGCCGTGCTCGGCGACAACGGTATCGGCAAATCCACGCTCATGCACATCGCACGCGGTGCACTCACACCAGAACGCGGACAAGTCAGCCCGTCCGACGCAGTTATCGCCTTCTGCCCGCAGGATGTCGCCGTCGTACCGGCCAATCTGGATGATTTTGCCGGCGACTGGAGTCCGGAAACCATAGCGATCCGCGACACGCTCGGCATCGCGGACGACTGGCCATACCGGTACGACACGCTCTCGGGCGGCGAGCGCAAACGGTTGCAAATCGCGTGTGCGCTCGCCGCGCAACCTGACGTGCTGATCCTCGATGAGCCGACCAATCACGTCGACGCGCCGACGCGCGACACCATCGCACGGGCCATGCTTGATTTCACTGGGCAAGCCGGTGATGCCGACTCGCCTGCATCCGTGCCTGCCGCGCTTCCAGCACCACGACGGGGACGCGTCGGTATCGTCGTCAGTCACGACATCGAACTCATCGACCAAGTCGCCATGCGATGCGCCTGCTTCGAACGCCGTCATATCGGCCACAACAACGTGACTCAGGTCATCGTGCGTCCCGGCAACTACACGGCCGCATTCGCCGACGCGCAAACCCAGCAGGCGGGCGAACAGCGGGCGCTCGATCAGGCGCACAAGGAAGCCGCGCGACTGCAACGCGAAAGCGCATCCCGCAGGCATGAGGCGGCACTCGCTGCGACATCATGGCGGGCGAACCGCACCATCGACCGCAAAGACCATGATGCACGCAACGCCGCCAAACTCGCCAAAATGACCAGTGTCGACGGCTCCGCCGGCTCAGCGCAGGCGCGCCTCGACGCCCGGGTTGAGGCCGCACGGCAGGCTGCGGACTCCATTACGGTCGCCGCGAAACGCTACGACGGGGACCTGACCGCATTCGCCGGCATCGAACCCAGCCATGCGACGGAACTCGTCCGCCTAGACGCGGGTGTTATTCCGTTCGGGGAAGCGGCAGTGCAGGTTTGGGCGCAATCTAGCGACCGTGTTACGGGTGTAAGCGGTAAGAGCTGCAATGCGGCGGAATCTGCAAGGTCAAGGAAATCGAATGATATCAAGCTATCGGCGGATATAACAGAATCAGCGTCGGATGTCCCCGTGACTGTACACGCTTGGCACACCCCGGACGGCGTGCAAATTCCGATGCTCAGCGTCGGCCCGAACGACCATATCGGCATCATCGGGCCGAACGGCGCCGGCAAAACCACCATCCTCAACGCGTTGCTCGCACAGCTCGACGCGCAACCATCCGACGTGCCGCGGCTCGTCATCGCGCAGAACACCACAAGCGCCGACGCGCACGCCGCGCTCGACCAGCTGGCGCAACTCAGCCCCTCCGACCGTGGCGACGTGCTCTCAGCCATGGCCCAGCTCAACGCCGACCCCGACCGCATTCTCGCCGCCTCCAGCGAACCCTCGCCGGGTGAATTGCGAAAACTGCTCCTGTGCCTCGGCGTCACGCGTCACCCGCATCTGATCATCATGGATGAGCCGACCAACCATCTCGACCTGCACTCCAGACAGGCACTCGCCCGGGCGCTTGCAGCGTATCACGGGGCGGTGATTGTGGTCAGCCATGATATGCCGTTCCTGCGAGAAGCGGTCACCCAGCTGTGGGCGGTGCACGCCTAGGCGTCCGACGGTTGGTATGCCGGTTCCGATGGCCGTTGTGTGAGGATTGGCTCACACAAGGAGGGCGCCGTGAGTGGAATCCGGCGGTTTTGGCCGGTGTGGGTGCGGGTTTGTGAGGATTCGCTCACACAACGCCCCGTCGACACCCAGCGAATCCGGGGTGCATCAAGGAGCGCAGGATATGCCCGGACAGACCCGCGCATAATCGGCCTGCGGTGCAACCGTACCGTCAC
The DNA here is from genome assembly GCF_052121135.1 of Bifidobacterium sp. LCP19S3_E9. Lineage (NCBI taxonomy): Bacteria > Bacillati > Actinomycetota > Actinomycetes > Bifidobacteriales > Bifidobacteriaceae > Bifidobacterium > Bifidobacterium sp. LCP19S3_E9. The sequence continues at coordinate 42,179 of NZ_JBQKEV010000002.1, forward strand.
ACGACGGCAAGATACCGTCCGTCAGGGGAGAGGAAAAACCGTCGCCTCTGCCCGACCCGACCATGCCCAGCCTCTGCCCGCCCGTGGCCCGCCCCTTACCCGGTCCGCCCCGGCAAACGGGGGAATGTCAGCCGCGTGCCTGCATGCGCCGTTGCACCCGGAATGATGCGGCGACGCACACCCCGATGGCGAGCGCCAACACCAGCAGGATGATGAAATCAATCCGGCTGCCGCTCACGGTGGCCGCGCCAACGGGCATGTGCAGGCCCTGCGCGGCGATGACCGCGCTCATCACCGCGGTGCCGAACGATCCGGCGAACTGCTGCATCATGGAGAACAAGGAGTTCTGATCTGATTTCTGGGGTGGGGCAACGTATTTGCTTGCGTCTGACATGGTGATGCCGAATCCGATATTGAAGCCGATTCGCAGCAACGTGTAGAACACGCCGGTCAATATGACGGTCAGCGATCCGGCGAACCCGGCGAGCAAGGAAAGCGCCAGCACCATCAGGGTGACGCTCAGGGTGATCGGCCGGCGCAAACCGGAACGGTCGTACGCCTGTCCGGCGAAGGGGGCGGCGAGCGAGCCGATCAGGGATCCCGGCAGCAGCATGAGTCCCGCGGTCATGGCGGATCCGCCGAGCACATCCTGCACGTAGAGCGGGAAGACGATGGAAATACCGATGTTGATGAACTGCATGCCGAAATATGAGAACAGACGCAGCCGCACCATGGGGTTGCTTAGAATCGCATAGTCGAACAGTCGGCGTGAACCGTGACGGGCATGCCAAACCATGATGGCGGCCAAAACCAGGCAGATGGCCAGTCCGATCCAGAATCGCGGAGACAGCCAGCCGTATTGGCCCGCCTCGTTGAAGGTGACGAGCAGCCCCAGGAATACGCAGGACAACACGGCAAGCCCGATGATGTCGAAGCGTTGCCCGCCGACCCCGCCGGCCTTGCCGGTGACGCTCAACGCCCCGGCGATGCCGATGAGCGCAAGCAACGGCAGTACGCCCACGAAGATCGCCCGCCACGACCATAGACTTGTCATGATTCCGCCGTAGGAGGGTCCCAGTGCGGGGGCGAGTGAGATGATCACCGCGGCGAACCCGGTGTACACGCCGAGCTTGCGGACCGGGACTTGGGTGAAGATGGTTTGGAACATGAGGGGCGTGGAAATGCCGGTGGCGATGGCCTGCAACATGCGACCGGCCAGTAATATCGTGAATCCTGGGGCTGTCATGCAGATGGTCGAGCCGATGATGCTGGTCGCCAACGCGAAGAAGAACAGGGTGCGCGGGTTGAACCGTTTGAGTACGTAGGCGGTGCTGCCCATCACGATGGTCACCAGCAGCAGGTATCCGGTGGTCAGCCATTGTACGGTGGTCAGCGGCACGTGCATGCTGCGGATGAGGATCGGGAAGTCCACGGTCATCGAGGTTTCGGTGAGGATGCCGACGAAGGACAGCATGCCGATCGCCGCGATCGCCAGACGGGCGCGCCAGGAGACCGGGGGATCGGCAGCCGGGCGCTCGCCGGCGAGCCCGGTGGTGACGGGTGGTTGGTGTCGCATGTGGTCAGCCATGATGCTCCTTGCTGTTGTTGTCGCCTGCTTGATGGCTCGGTTGTCCCGTGCGCCCATGAATCGTTGTTTTCCGCTGATTGTGGGGTTGCTTGCGGAACGCGCATCAGTTACGGGTGGCGTGGATGGGGGAGGATCTTCGTCGCCGATCCCATGGGGCATGTCACACCTCATCCAGCGCGGAAGACGCTCATACTCTACGCTTCCGGGGTGGACGCGGGTGGTTGCGTCGTGAACGTAAAAATACGCTATTTTCCTAAAAAGTCTTGTGCAATCGGTGTCATGCCGGTTATTGTCGGTACGTGATGAAACGAGAACCAGGCACACACAGCCCACACCCACATGACCCGGCAGCAGCTTCACATGCTGGAAAACCGGCACATGATACCGGTTTCGATTCCGATGGTGAACCCGGCGGTGGAAACGGCTCCCAGCCCGGTAACGGCACAGGCTCTGGCATTGGCTTCGATGCCGCACGCGAGTGGACGTTGGAAGAATGCCCGGTGGGGCAGGATATGCGGGTCACCGGCGTACGCATGGATGAACGGCATGTGCTGCGCATGCTGGAACTCGGCATCAGGGCGGGCGGCTTGGTGCGTGTCACCCAGCGGTCGAATTTCGGTGGACGCGTCATCGCCATCGGCACGGGCAGAATCGCCATCGATGCGGCCACCGCCCAATCCATCACCGTCCGGCCAGCGGAACCCAACACGCATGGAGAACAATCATGAGCGCGGATATCAAGCCTGAAGAATCGACGAATACCGCCGGATGCGCCGCGTGTTGCGGGCATGGCGACGGCGAATCCAAACCCGCTCATACCGGGGATACGGGGCATGACGGGCATTACGGACATTCCCAGCACGGCGGGCAGCCTGACGGGCAGCATGGCGGACACGACGACATGATGTCGATGCCGTCTCCGACCGCCCGAGGAAGGCTGGAACGGCTGTTCGACGCCATTCGATTCGGCCGCACGCCCAGTGCCGACGCGGATGCGGACTGCCACCACGGTTCCGGCGGCGGGCATACGTTGACTGGCGAAACCGCACGACGCGTGGTCTTCGTTGGCAACCCCAACGTCGGCAAATCCACACTGTTCAACGCGCTGCTGGGTGCTGGCGCGCGTGTGATGAACGCGCCGGGCACCACGGTGCTTGTCGAGCGTGGGCGGCTTGACATGACCGGCAAACCGGGTATTTCCGAATCTTCCGCGGGCATCTGGGACATCATCGACACGCCCGGCACCTACTCGCTGCTGCCGCAGTCGCCGGACGAACGGGTTGCCGCGCAGGCCGCCGCAGGGATTGACGGCATGCCGACGTCTGATGCGCTGGTGGCCGTACTGGACGCCACTAATCTCGTCCGGTCCCTGTACTTCCTCGCGGGCGTGCTCGAACTGGGCAGGCCCGTCGTCGTCGCGCTGTCGATGAACGACCTGGCCCGCCGCCAAGGCGACGATATCAATCCGCAAACGTTGTCACAGGCGCTTGACGGCGTGCCGGTGATTGCGATTGACCCGCGTACCGGCGAGGGAACAGATACGCTTATGAGCACGGTCGCCGGCAGTTTCGACGGCACCCCGCTTCCGCACGGTTTGCAACTGATGCACGCCGGCAATGACGAAGAGCTTGCAACCATGGTTCGTGAGGGCGCCGACCGCCGCTTCGACTGGGCTGCCGGCATCATCCACCGGCTCGGTCTGGACCATGCCGGGCGGGAAACCGTCTCCGACCGCATCGACCGCGTATTGCTTAACCCGTGGCTGGGTGTGCCGGTGTTCCTTGCGGTCATGTATCTGGTGTTCCAGGCGACCACCACGCTCGCCGGCCCGATGCAAGACTGGTTCGACGTGACCGTACGCGGATGGCTGACCGACGGGATCGACGCGGTTATGTCGTTGTTTGGTCCGGACGCCACGAGCGGTTGGGTGCACGGGCTGATCGTGGACGGTCTGCTTGATGGCGTCATCACCGTAGCTACGTTCATCCCGCCGATGGGCATCATGTTCATCATGCTGTCTCTGCTGGAGGATTGCGGGTATCTGGCGCGCGCCGCGTTCGTCATGGACCGTCTGATGCGCGCCCTGGGGCTTGACGGGCGTGCGTTCCTGCCGATCGTTGTCGGTTTCGGCTGCAATCTGCCCGGACTTGCGGCCACCCGTACGCTCACTGATTCACGGCAGCGCGTTATGGTCGGCATGCTCATACCGTTCGCCTCATGTTCTGCGCGACTATCCGTGTATCTCGTGCTCGCGTACGCGTTCTTCCGCTCCACGGCGGGCTTGGTCGTCTTCCTCATGTACGTCATCTCGATTGTGCTGATTCTGGCGATTGGCGTGCTGTTGCGTCACACTGTATTCCGTGATTTGAAGCCTGAACCGTTTGCCATGGTGCTGCCGCCCTACCAGTGGCCGAAAGCCGTGGCACTGGTCCGGTCCGTGCTGATTCGCCTGTGGGGGTTCCTGCGCGGGGCGAGCTCGATCATCATCAGCGTGATCATTGTGCTATGGTTGCTCGCCTCCGTTCCGGCTACGGCGGGTGCGGGGAGCTTCGGAAACGTCGAGGATGTACATGATTCGGCCTACGGTGTGGTCGCCGACGCGGTGGCGCCGGTGTTCGCGCCCGCCGGATTCGACGACTGGCATGCCTCGGCCGCCTTGCTCACCGGGTTCGTCGCCAAGGAGGTAGTGGTCGGCTCGATGTCCCAGTCCTACAGCATCTCCGGCACGGACGACCAGTCCGAACAACAGCAGGGGCAGGGTGCGCTCGGCAGCAAGCTGCGCGAATCCTTCGATGAATCTTCAGGCGGACATGGGCGTGCCGCGGCGATCGCGTTCCTGTTGTTCGTGCTCGCCTACACCCCGTGCTTGGCAACGGTGGCCGAGTTGAAACGCCAGTTCGGCGGGCGTGTCGCCGCCGGCAGTGTCGCGCTGGGGCTGGCGGTTGCGTACGTGCTTGCGGTGGTCGCATTCCAACTGCTCAGGCTGGTGATGTGAATGAGTGCTGGTATGGATACTGCCGCAGAAAGCGCCAAACACACCGTTCGCCGCATGCCTACCGGTGTCCGCGGCAGGGTTGCGGTGATGATTCGGCAGGGGCTTGATATCGCCGCGTGTGCTCGCGTACTTGGCATGCCTGTGGATTTTGTCCGACAGGTCGCCGAAAGTCTGGAAGCTGAGGGTGCAATTGATCTGGTTACGTGGCGCGGCTCGCACGGCTGCGCCACGGGCGGCTGCACGCCCGACCCGGATTCGCCGCTATGCGCGGGCTGTCCGCTCAAACCCGTCCAACTGCGCCGCCACAGGTCGGCACAGGAAGCAGACCTGTCCCCACGCGCGGGACTGTGGCATCGGGCGTCCCGCAGTCACTGATTCACCCGGCCAGCGTGTCAAGTCTTCGTCCGTTGCCGTGCCGGGCTACAGTGGGATGGGGTTACAGTGGGATGGTCGAAAGGAGCACGTGTGAAGGATCTCATCCAGACCGTGAACCAAAGAACCCACGCCTGTGCCCAATGGCTGGACAAGCCGCGGACCATGCCCCGCTGGGACGCCTACGACATGGTCTACTTGTTCGCCATCGCCGGTACGGTCGGCACCGTGTATGAGGAAGTACTGATCGCTCTGACCCACGGCGTGTTCGAGAACCGCAGCGGGTCGATCATCACAACCGTCAACTGGGTGTACGGCATGGGCGCGGTCATCATGTTCCTCGCCTTGCAACGCGCGAACCGGCCTTGGCAGTACATCGCCTACGGCGCGCTGCTCGGCGGTGCCGTAGAATTCACGTTAAGCCTGATCCAACAGTATCTGCTGGGCACGCGCTCATGGGATTATTCCGACAAATTACTCAATATCGGCGGCCGCACGACCATACCTTACATGCTGGTGTGGGGCCTGTTGTGCATGGCCTGCATGTGCTGGCTGTTCCCGCCGGCCCTCAGACTGGTCCACCGTATTCCGGAACACGCCCGGCATACCATCGCGGTAGTGCTCGCTGTGATCATGCTGATCGACCTGTCGCTCATGGTGCCCGCGATTGTCCGCTACGGGCAGCGCGCGCACGGCGTCTACTTCGACAACCCGTACTGCCGTTGGGTGGACCGTGTGTTCGATGACGCGTTCATGCGCTCGCGATACCCGAATATGCAGGTCGGCTAGGCCTTATCCGTGTGGCGGTCGCACTCGCCGAGCAGGTATTCGCGCAGGACGACCGCGTTGTTGTGTTCGCTGTCTTTGGCGCCATACAGCAGGGTGACACGGGGATGATCGGCGATCAGCTCGCGCAGGCGGTTGACCGCTTCCGTATTGGCGTCAAGCTCACGGCGGTAGCGTGACGCGAACTCGTCGAACCGTTCAGGGATATGCCCGAACCAGCTTCTCAGCTCTTTCGACGGGGCGATATCCTTGAGCCACACGTCGATATGCGCGTTCTGCTTGGATTTGCCGCGCGGCCACAGCCGGTCGACCAGGACGCGCAGACCGTCATCCGCGGACGCATCCTCATACACGCGGCGGATCCTCACATCGGTACCGTTGCCGGTGCCCTTGCCGGTGGCGGCGCAGAGGTCGGCGTTGGCGTCCATATCGGGTTCCGACATGCGGACGGCATGAGTGTGTCGCGGTGCGGGGGATTGCGATACTGCCGATTGCTGCGAAGCCTGTGCGGTCGCACTGCCGCCTGCAACCGTTGGCACGCCGTGCGCCCCTTGCGCTCCGGACACGTCTTGCGTCCCTTCGGCTGCGTACAACGGTACGGCTTTCGCATTCAACGGGCTTTTCGACACGAACGGATTGCCCATGATAATCAGACGCCTGTCGCGGTCGGTCGCCTTGCTGATGCCGATACGTGGCGTGCGCGCGATCCGTTCACCCTCGCGCAGCGATGCGCGGACCAGACGCAATGGAGGATTGTTCAGATCATGGCCGTACAGGGATTTGTCAATGGCGAGCGCCTGGCAGAGTTTCGCCGGCCCGTTGGTCAGTTCGACCCCGGTGCGCCCGCCGCGCAATGCGCGCATATGCTCGATTCCTTCGACAGGCTCGCCCGCCCGGATCAGCACCCCGCATCCGAAGCCGTCCGCGCCCGCGGTCACATTCACGCAATAGTGCATACCGTAGGTGAAATACACGTACGCATGGCCCGCCGGACCGAACATCGCCCGATTGCGTTCACTGCGGCCGTGATACGTGTGGCTTGCCGGGTCGTTCTGGTCGTAGGCTTCCGTTTCCACGATGCGTACCGCGCTACGGGTGCCGTCCGGCCAGTCGCGAACCAGCAGACAGCCAAGCAACCCCGCCGCCGCCTCATCGGCGCCGTGGATGAGCAGATCCATGGGAATGCCTTGCTCTGCGCCGTTCCCACCGCCGTTTTCGTCGTTGTACTGTGACATGTGTTTCCTCCCGTCCGGCGCGGGCGCGTCGACTGCCACCATCGTCGCCCCGGATATGGACGGAAGTTGACATGTTCGTAAATCGTTGTCGCCCATGCTGCTCTCGTTGCAGCATATGACACATGGGGCGATGGGCGGGTTCGACCGGTCTGATGGCATTGTATGCGATCGCGTTCATCGCCGCGGGGCTGGTCGTCTCACGGTTCGTCTCACGACGCTCGTGATTGACGCGCGGTACCATGGCATCATGATCTCACCGACTCCACAGCTCGCCCTGCTGCCGATCCGCACGGCCACGACACAAGATCTCGATGCCATCGACAGCCTCGAACGCGCGTGCTTCCCGCCGGCGGAAGCGGCCAGCCGCACGTCGATCAGCAGCCGGCTGGCGGTGTTCCCCGACCATTTCTGGCTGTTGGAAGCCTCTCACAGCGCCGATACCGGCGACCGTACCGATGCCGACCTGCTGGTGAGTTTCGTCAACGGCATGGTCACCGACCAGCCGCATCTGCTCGACGACATGTACGACCATGCCGAGATGCATGACCCGCACGGCGCGTGGCAGATGATTTTCGGCGTGGACACCCACCCGGACTACCGGCGTCACGGGTACGCGGGACGGGTATTGCGCCATGCGATCGACACGGCGCGCGCGGAACATCGCCGCGGCGTGGTCCTGACCTGCAAGGATCGGCTGGTGCACTTCTACGCGTCCTTCGGTTTCCGCGATGAAGGCATGTCCGCCTCCACGCATGGGGGAGTGCCGTGGCATGAGATGCGTCTGACCTTCTGACCCGGGCGCACCGGCGATACGCGCAGCGCACGCCCGATGACGCCCCGATCAAAACCGGAACAATCACTGGAATCACCTGTGGAAAGCCGAGGTGCCGATGACATTGCCCACCGTCGCATTCATATGCACGCACAACTCCTGCCGTAGTCAAATCGCAGAAGCGCTCGGACGGGCGTTGGCTTCGGACGCGTTCACGTCATATTCAGCCGGCACCACCATCAAATCCGAAATCAACCCGGACGCCGTGCGGCTCATGCGTAGCCTGTACGGCATCGATATGCCGGCGAACGGGCAGCATCCTAAGACACTCGACCAGCTGCCGCCGATCGATGTCGTGGTCACCATGGGTTGCGGTGTCGTCTGCCCGGTGCTGCCCGCCGGCTCGCGTGAAGACTGGGGGCTTGAGGACCCGACTGGCAAGGATGACGCCGCTTTCACCGCCACAATCCGTGAAATCGAACGCGATATCCGTAATCTGCGCAGTCGGCTGCTGCAACACGAGGCCTGACGTCAGCATCCGCCGAACCGCGAACCTCAGCCGCCGGCATACAGCCTTGAGCCTCGAGCCTCGAGTCTCCATCGGCATGGCTGTCGGCGGCATCGGCAATCATCGCAAGGCTTGTCTTGAGATTGTCTTCGATGCTGCGGGTCATGCCCATTTGTGCCAGCGCGATTTTCATGCCGGTATCGTATCGGCTGCGATGCGGCTGCGACAACACTCGTCTCGCACGGTGAGGCATCCACACTAGACTCGGCGGTATGGCATTAACGGGCGGAACACGGGATTTCGTGCAGGAGATTGCGCGGTTTGCGCTACAGCGGCTGCATACTCAACCCCGCCCGGGCGGGCGTATAGCGGGAAGTCTGGTTTTCGACCACCCGGCGACCGGCAGGAGATACGCCATGATGATCGGCGGGCATGATCTCGTCGTGCGCTGCGAGCCTGCGCATATCGCGTCGTTGCTCACCCTTCCGGGGTTTGGACCGACCATCAAGGCCGATCATGACACGTGGATGTTCATCAAACTTGATGGGACGGTTGATCTGCCAACTATGGCCGACTATCTGACGTCATCCTACGCGATGGCATCGCAGCCCGCAAAGGATGTCGACGTGCAAGCAACGCGATTCTCGGCACCCGAAACGAAAATGAACCCTATAGCGACGCTGGAAGACCCATCGCAGCAATCCATCTCGACGGATGATGCCGCCTCGACGCGGGTGCGAATGCATGACACGGTGTACACTGACACGCCCATCCCCATAAAACCCGCCGCATCGGGCGCTCCCGCATCGGGCAGGACCGTTGCATCCGGCGTTTTCGGGCATGTCGAGGATGCCGGTAGCCAGCCTGCCAACACTCATCGCCGTCCGAGCATCCAGCCCGGCGGCTACGAACCGTATCCCGATACCGCAGATACCGGAACGGTCTACGGGCGCAACGACTCCATCGCATCCGAAGCAACCCAGCCCACGCACCTGAACCAGCCCGCGGGGCGAGCCATACCACGGCCGTACCGCGACCAGCCCATCATCATGCCCGAGGAATCAGACCTCGCCGCGCGCCCGTCTCGCCCAGTGCGACCTCTGCGCCCGGCCCGCCCGACCACCACACGGCAAAGCAACTCCCGGCAAAGCATCCTGCCCGCCCGCCTGCGCCGCATGCGAGCCATCCGCGCCCACTACACTTTCCGCGACGTGACGCTCGGCCGCGCTCTCGACTTCTACCTGCAAGGCGCATCCGTGGCCGACTACCGCGACGACTACGACTGGCACGGCATCTTCCGCTGGCAGCACCCCACTTACCGGGATATGGACAACCACCAGCTGCGCGGATATTTCGCCTGGCGCACCCGGTTCCTTGACCGCACCGACCAGGCAGACCACCCTGACCGGTCCAGAATCGACAGCGACGCCGGCCCCACGCCACGCGAACGCGACTGGTACGACACGTGCATGGCGTTCTCCAAAGTCCGCGCCTACGAAATCATCTGCGGTATCGAACCCGACGCCGACCAAGGCTTCCGCCAACTCGTCCGCATCGCCCACAGCTACGCCTGGCAGGACCGACGCTACGCGGAAACCATCGACATGTGGATTCGCGACTACCTCATCGACCGCAACCTCACCGCATACATCAGCGAGGACACCTTCCCAGTCATCGCCTACGACGAGATGATCGACACCGTCATACACCCCGAGTCCGCCAGCGACGACGACTACTTCAACGCGGTCACACACCTGTCCGGATACCACTTGGACACCTCGGCATTCGCCAAACGCCACGCCGACATCATGCGCTACTCCCTGCGCCGCATCTGCATCGCCATTGACGAACACTTGAAAACCCGCGCCTCCAGCCTCGCCGGCACCTGCTTCGGCCCACTGCCGCAAGAAAGCACATCCCTGTTTTGGGATGCGATCTACCTTGACGCGCAGCGCTACCAGCCGCAGCCCGACTACGGGCTCATGCGCCTGACCAGGCATGAACCACAAACCGTGACCATCGACCCCATCCGCTACTACCAGTGGACCCCCGAGGACGGCTGGCACCTGCACGCCTACAACCTGAACGGCTCCATAAATCGCACATTCGGCGACATCACCCGCGAAATCGACAGGCAACTACGCCTGTACCACCACTTCGGCCACCCCATGAAGGCGCCTGCGCCAGGCAGCCTCGCCGCAAGCCTGACACCGGTCATTGCCCGGACAATCGAGACCATTGAACACGAACGCGAAGAAGCCGCCCGACCGCATATCACCATCGACATGCAGGCGCTCGCCAGCATTCGCCACGACGCCGACCTCACCCGGGATGCGCTCATCGTCGATGACCAAGACACGCAAGTCGAAGACACGGCGGAAACCATCAGTGAGCCAGCCGCATCGCAACCGACTGCGGTACAAGCACCTGCAGTACATAAGACTTCGGCACAACCCGCCGAGCAACAGGAAGCACAGCCAGCCAATCCGCCGACACCGCCGACACCGCCGACACCGCCGACACCGCCATCCACTCCACAGGCCGCACCTGCGACGACTCCCACACCCACAGCGCACCCCACCGCGAAACCCGGAGAGCAATCCGCAGCGCACCCCGGAACCGACGATTCCGAACGCTTCCTTGTTCGCTCACTGCTCAACGGCGAACCATACGAGGACGAGCTACGCCGCCGGCACGAAAGCCTGAGTATGCTGGTAGACCGGATCAACGAACGCATGATGGACGAGATCGGCGACACCGTCATCGAATTCGACGGCGACCGGCCCGTTATCATCGAAGACTACGAAGACGACCTGCGGCAATGGCTGGCACGCTAGCCGCACGCCACCATACCAACGTGAAGGACGCGCACATGGACCATACCGAATCGGCAGCCAACACCCCTGGCAGTGCGGAAGCAGGGCAGACTACGCCACGCCGACAAGTTCCCAAACGCATCGCCGGAGTCATCATCAACTCCCTCAAAGGCGGCGTCGTACCCCGCATCGGCCTGCCCTACATCACCGTCGGCCGCCGCCGCGAAATCGAAGCCATCCTCCACGACGTCGACATCATCGAAAGCGGGGGAGCAGCATTCCGCTTCATCGAAGGCCGATACGGCAGCGGCAAAAGCTTCCTCCTACAAGCCGTCCGCACCCACGTCATGGACCGCGGCTTCGTCGTCGTCGACGCCGACCTCTCCCCGGAACGCCGCCTGCAAGGCACCAAAGGGCAAGGCCTGGCCACCTACCGTGAACTCATGCGCAACATGTCCACCAAAACACGGCCGGAAGGCGGGGCACTCCCGCTCATCCTCGACCGGTGGATCGCCACCGTACAAACTGACACCGCCGCCGCGCTCGCCGGCGAAACCGGTGCTATGCCCGGCCCTGACGACCCTGAATTCGCAGCCCGCGTGGACCAAACCATCGCCGAGACCATCGCATCCATGCGGGATATGGTCCACGGCTTCGATTTCGCGCGCCTGCTGACCATGTACTACCATGCCAGCCAGCAAGGCGATGACGAGACCGTGGGGCGCGTGCTCAAATGGTTCCGCGGCGAATACGCAACCAAGACCGAGGCGCGCGGCGAGCTGGGCGTCGGCGTCATCATCGGCGACGACAACTGGTACGACTATCTCAAGTTGTTTGCCGATTTCCTCGTCAAGGCTGGTTATCGCGGGCTGATTGTCATGATTGATGAACTGGTCAACATCTACAAAATCCCGAACGCCATCAGTCGGCAGAACAACTACGAGAAGATGCTCACCATGTACAACGACACCATGCAGGGCAAGGCGCATCACTTGGGCATCATCATGTGCGGCACCCCGCAGTGTGTGGAGGACCGGCATCGCGGCATCTACAGCTACGAGGCGCTGCGCAGCCGGCTCGCCGACGGGCGATTCTCCAAGGAGGGGTCGCGTGACCTGTTGGCCCCGGTCATTCACCTCGACCCGCTAGGCCCAGAGGAGATGCTTGTGCTCGCATGCAAGCTCGCCGACATTCACGCCCGGCTCTACGGGTATGAGCCGGTATTGGGCGATGACGACCTCGCGATGTTCATACGCGTGGAATATGAGCGGGTTGGAGCGGATTCGCATATTACGCCGCGCGAGGTGATTCGTGATTTCATTGAGCTGTTGGATATCCTCTACCAGCATCCCGACAAGAAACCCGCCGATTTGCTGGCATCCGACGAATTCTCCTACGCGCAGGGCGACCCGTCCGACGGAATGAGCCCGCAGGCGGGCGGACAGTACGCCCAGTTCACGATCTGAGCTTCTCACACCTTGGCAAGGCTGGTGTGTAACTGATATGGAGAACAGATATACAGCAGGTTGTCGTCGGTAAGGCAATAAGGCGATGAAGCAATGAGCAAAGGAGAGCCGCGCATGGATGTGTTCAACCGGTACGCGCCGTTCATCCAGGACACGATTTACGAGCGCGGATGGCAGAGCCTGCGCGGCGTGCAGGTCGCGGCGGGTGAGGCGATTTTCGGCACCGACCAGAACGTGCTGCTCAGCGCCTCGACCGCATCCGGTAAAACGGAGGCCGCGTTCTACCCGATCCTCACCTTGATGGCTGAAGACCCGCCGGCATCGGTCGGTGCGTTGTATATCGCGCCGCTCAAAGCCCTGATTAACGACCAATTCGACCGGCTCAACGAAGTGTGCACGCAAGGCGATATCCCCGTATGGCATTGGCATGGCGACGTCTCGCAATCCCACAAGCGCAAGCTCATGAAACACCCCTCGGGAATCCTGCAGATCACGCCCGAATCGCTTGAGGCGATGCTCTTGCACCGGCATGCGGCCATTCCCGCGCTGTTCGGCGATCTGCGTTTCATCGTGATCGACGAACTGCACGCGTTGATGCGCGGCGATCGCGGTGGGCAGACCTTGTGCCTGATTGAACGGTTGTCCCGCATGGCCGGCGTCAACCCGCGCCGCATCGGGTTGTCCGCCACCATCGGGGACCCGAAGCAGGCAGCGGAATTCCTGAGCGCCGGAACCGGCAAGGGCACGGTTGTTCCGAATATCGGCGCCAGTGGTCAGACCTGGCGGCTGTCCATGGAGCATTTCTTCAATAGCGGCCCGCAAGCTTCGCAGCGGGGACTACGCATGCCGGCATTTGCACGAAACCCGCACGCGGTTGACGGCGAAACCCGACCATTGTTGGAACAGACGGAAGCAACGCTTACCGGTGAAACCCAACTCAAATCCTCGATGGAATCCCCGTTTGAATCCCCATTTGAACGGCAAGACAAGCCACTTACCGGCCCGCTCGCCCAATCCGAACCCGCCTCGGACACCGCCCCGCAGGCCGCTGACCCTGGCATCGGCTACATCTTCGAACACACGCGTGGCCGCAAATGCCTCGTATTCTGCAATTCCCGCGAGGAAGCCGAAGCCGTGACCACCACCTTGCGCCAGTACTGCGAGGTACGGCATGAGGCGGACCGCTTCCTCATCCACCACGGCAACCTTTCAGCGCCCATCAGGCAGAGTGCCGAAGAGGAGATGAAGGACGAGAACAGCTGCATGACCACCGTCACGACGGCGACCCTCGAACTGGGCATTGATATCGGCCGGCTCGAACGCGCGTTCCAGATTGACGCGCCGTTCACCGTCTCCTCGTTCCTCCAACGCATGGGACGCACTGGCAGACGCAACCAGCCGCAGGAAATGTGGTTCGTCATGCGTGAGGATCCGCCGCAATCACGTGAAATGGCGCCGGATATCATCCCGTGGAAACTCATCCAAGGCATTGCGCTCATCCAGCTGTACGTGGAACGCCGCTGGGTGGAGCCGCCCCGGCTTGATGGTCTGCCTTACAGCCTCCTGTACCACCAGACCATGAGCACGCTCGCGTCAGGAGGTGAGATGACGCCTGCGCAACTGGCGTCCCAGGTGCTTTCGCTTGCCGTGTTCAAACGCGTCACGCAGGATGATTACCGGATCCTCTTACGTCACCTGATTGGTATCGACCATATCGAGACCACTGAACGCGGCGGTCTGATCGTCGGCGTGGCAGGGGAGCGCATCACCAGCAACTTCAAGTTTTACGCGGTATTTCAGGAAAACGAGGAGTACAGCGTACGCAGCGAATCGCAGGAGATCGGCACGCTGGTGGCCCCGCCTCCCGCCGGCGAGAAAATCGCCATCGCCGGCCACGTGTGGGTGGTCGACGAGGTGGACCGCAAACGGCATATCGTCTACTGCACCATGGTCAAAGGCAAAGTGCCCGCATATTTCGGCGACGTGCCCGGGGACATCAACACGGTGATCCTCGAACGCATGCGACAAGTGCTTCTGGAGCCGCCGGAGGCCACCTACCCGTATCTCATGCGCAATGCCGCGGCCAGATTGCAACAGGCGCGCGTTGACGCGGCGGTTATGGGGCTCGCCGACCAGCCGTTGCGCCACCTGGGCGGCAACATGTGGGCGCTGTTCCCTTGGCTCGGTACATACGCGTTCCTTGCGCTTAAACGCCTGCTGCTTCTGCGGTGCGCGCCAAGCCTCGGGCTCAAGGGCTTGGAGGCCTTCTCGCCCTACTACATGACCTTCACCATGGACGCCAACGCGCAGGCGTTCTACGCGGCGGTTACGCAGGCCGCCCGCGAACTTACCGATCCGCTGACGCTCATGTACCCCGACGAGATCCCGGATTTCAACAAGTACGACCGCTTCCTGCCGCCGCAGCTGGTGCGCAAGGGCTTCGCATGTGGCGTGCTCGACCTTAACGACATGCGGGAGCGCGTACGTCAGTGGGAGCGATTCGTCCGCAAACCTTGATGCTTTGCAGACGGTTGCAGCCGATGCCAAACGTGCTTACAACGCTGTCTTTCCAAGCCCGTTGCGGTCGATCCGTCAATTCGGCAATGCCTTCTCACCGCCCGCGCAGCCGGTAGCGTTTGGTCCCATCCTCGGCAGGCGGGTGCGCCTGCGCGATCTCTCCGGCGCGGACGAGCTCACGCAGGCCGGAAGCCACGGCGAGCGGCGTCAAATGCAGTTCGCGGATGATTTCCTTCGCGCTCATCGCCGAATGGCGTTCCAACAGGCCAAGAATCGCTTGGGAGACCTCGGACGGCGAATCGACGGCATGAAGTCTGCGTTTCGTGAACGTCATCGTGAACATGCCATGCTCGTTGCGCGCTTCCGCCGGTTCAATGCCGGATTCGCGCAACTGGGAGAGGATCTGCCGGAACCCGTCACCCTCAGAGGTAACGACCGTGCCGCCGTGCGGTGAGGGAGTGAGTTCAAGCAGCGTGAACAGGAACTGGTTGCGGGTCGATGTCATCGTCGGCCCGTCATCCTGCGGGTGTTTGGACAGCACCTCCTGCGTGACGGTGCCATACAATCCGCCGGGATTCGTGATGGTAATACGGTCGGTGAACACGCTCACGCGGACGGGCGTGCCTTGCGCGTCAGGGGAGTAGTCGCGGTGGATGAGCGCGTTCGCGATCGCCTCGCGCAGCGCCGCTGGCGGGTATTCGGGCTTACGCCCGCCGATCCAACGCATCAGCGATTCCGTGGTGTCCTCGATCATCACCGGGATGGATCCGACCACATGCTGGGTCGCAATTAGTGATTCATTCCCGCGGAACACGTCATCGGCGTTCGTGCCAGGGAACACCGCCACGGATACGCCAAGCCGCGGATAGTATTTCTGCGGGTACCGGCCGAGCGCGAGCAGACCGGCAAGCGTGGGGCGCAGCACACCGCCGACTTGGGACGCATCACTGTCGTCATGGCGAAGCGCCTGCAAATCGCACAGCACCTGTTCGTCACTGCGGTCGGCGAACACGTGCGGATGCCGTTCGCGCGCATTGCCGGTCACCGCTTGGACCAAGGCCGGATCGAGGTCATCGATAGTCGCTCGCGGAACAAGATCGAGATCATACGTGGGCTGGTTGTGCTCCTCGATAAGCCGGTCGACCTCATAGGCGGTCATATGCCGGTCCCCGTCACCTGTACGGATGAACGACCCGTCATGCGGGCCGAGCGCGGTGATGAAACACGGTTTGAGTCGCGGCTGCATCTCATCTACCCGCGCGAACACCAAGTTGGTTCCCTCGAACGGGCATGTGACGATTACCGGACGCACCACCGGGGTGAGCCGCTCACACGCCTGGCTGAGCGCCTCCTGCATGGCGCGCGCGTTGAACCCCTCGACCGGTGTGAACCCGTTCTTCTCTGACAAACCGAGAATGATCCAGCCGCCGGAACCGTTGGAAAACGCGGACAGCGTTTCGGTGATGGTCGAGGACATCTTGCGCTTGCATTCCTTGACCTCGCACTGCTGGGTGTCATTGCCGATGATGCGCATCAGACCGATGAGCTCGGTCATCGTGCTCGTGTAACGGTCCATAAGGCTTCCCTTCGCCGCCGGGTGTACCCAGGTACCATCATTGTCTCACAAATCCAGGTGATTCGGTATTACAGACGGGAAATACGCTAACGAAAACGGCGACACCGGGAGAGATAGTTTCTTCCGGTGTCGCCGCTTTGGAACGTCTATGAACGTCTATGAGATTCAGCGCTTTTCGTTGACTTCGCCGTTCGACGCGAGGAAATGCTCCTCGCCCGGCAGTACTGCGTTGAGGATGACCGCGACCACGAAGGCCAGCGCGATGCAGTTGCTCGCGAAAATCGACTGGAACAGTGACGGGAACTGGGAGAATATGCCCTGCACCTGTGTGAAGCCGATGCCGATGGTCAAGCTGAGCGCCGCGATGGCGATATTGCGCTGTGTGAAGCCCGCTTCGGCGATCATCTGGAAGCCGGAGAGCACGATTGTGCCGAACATCATGATGGTGCAGCCGCCCAGCACTGCTTGCGGCAGCGAGTTGAACACTGCGGCGATGCCGGGGACGAAGCTTGCGAGCACTAGAATCAGGCCGCCGGAGAGAATCACCTTGCGGTTAACAACCTTGGTCATCGCCACAAGCCCGATATTCTGTGCAAACGATGTCAGCGGCAGGCAGCCGAACAGGCCGGAGACGCTGGAAATCAGGCCGTCACCGGCGATTGCACCGGCGGTTTCACGCTCGGAAGGCGCACGGTTGAGACCGACCTTCGCCAAGGCGGCGGTGTCGCCAAGCACTTCGACCGAGGACACCACGTACAACAGGGCGAAGGAGATGATTGCGCCCGCGTCGAACTGCACCTTGAACGGCATGACATGCGGCGCGCTGAGCACTGCCAGGTTCTGGAACCCCGAGAAATCGACCTTGCCCATGAATAAGGCCACCACATAGCCCACCACGAGGCCGAAGAGCACCGACAGCTGCTTGGCGGTGCCTTTCATGAGCAGCTGGAACGCCAGGCAGGCAACCAGGGAGACCAGACCGAGGGTCAGATTCTGCCAGCTACCGAAATCCTTGGCGCCGGAGCCGCCGCCGAATGATGTCGCGCCGACGCTGAGCAGCGAGAAACCGATCGAGGTGACCACGATTGCAGAGACGATCGGCGGGACGAAACGGCGCCAGAACCGTGCGGTCAGGCCCAGCACGAGTTCAAGCAGACCGCCGACCATCACTGCGCCGACAACCGCGCCATACCCTTTGTCGCTGACTACGGCGATGGCCGCCGCCACATAAGTGAAGGAAATACCGGTGACCATGGGCAGACGGCTGCCGATACGCCACAACGGGTACAGCTGAAGACACGTGCCGAGGCCGGCGACCAGCAGGCCGTTCTGGATAATCATCGCTGACTGTTCCGGGCTCATCTTCGCGGCCGCCGTCACAAGGAAAATCGGGGCGAGATTCGCCACGAACATCGCCATCACGTGCTGCAGACCGAAGGGGATGCCTTTCCAGAAGGAGATTTTGCCGTCAAGCTCGGTCAGCGGGTTGGATGTTGCGGCTTTCTCCGTTTCGGCTGATGCGGCGGCGGCCGTGGTTTCCGGCGTGTTCTTCTTCGTGGCGGTGTCTTGCACGGTGTTGCCTTGTACAGGTTTGCCTTGCGTCGCGTTGTCCTGAGTTGTTGTTGCCGTTGTCTGTGCCGTCGTTGTCACGTTCTGGTCGGCTGCCGTCTTGTCATGCTCCGACGGCATTTCGATGGGGTTGCCCATATGTCTCCTGCCTGTCTTTTTCCTGGTCTCTGTGCTGTTTGCGTATTTGCTGTGCACAACCCGTCAGGCTTCGCGGAACGTGATTTCACCGGTGTCCGGATTCATCGAGTCCACAATTGCCAACGATTGCAGGTCATAGCCGGCCTCGCGCAGCTTCGCGCCGCCGTCCTGGAAGCCCTTCTCGATGGCGATGCCGATGCCTTCGACCACCACGCCTGCCTCGTGGCACAGCTCGATCAGCCCCTCCATCGCCTTGCCATTGGCGAGGAAATCATCAATGAGCAGCACATGCTCGCCGGGGTTCAGGAAGCGCTTGGACACGATGACCGGGAACTCGCGCTGCTTGGTGAACGAGTACACCTTCGTGACATACTGGTCGCCGTCAAGATTGATGGACTGCGCTTTCTTAGCGAACACGACCGGCACGTCGCCGAAATGACGCGCCGCGACACAGGCGATACCGATGCCTGAAGCCTCAATGGTCAAGATCTTGTCGATCTGCTTGCCGGCGAACAGCCGTGCCCATTCCCGGCCCATCTGGTCGAACAACTTGACATCGCATTGATGGTTCAGAAATGCGTCCACTTTGAGGACGTTCCCCGGCTTGACGATACCGTCACGACGGATGCGCTCTTCGAGTTCTTTCATTGACCTGCCTCGTGTTCTCTTGTGGAGCCTTGGCCCCGGCTTGTCTGGCCACCCTCGCGGCCATGTGTTTGATATGGTTCGTGGGTGCATGACGACATGCGCGACGAGCCTGGCCGGGACGGGTGTAATGGAGCGAGCATACCGCGAGCGCCGCACATCCGCCCGGCAGTAGGCGCGCGTCGTGCTGACCTGTGGCTGTGGTAGAAATTATGGGCGCCGTACAGTCGGCGATGGCATGATTCGGAGGGTGACAGTGTTCGACAATGATTCCCCAGTTCTCGCTCGTAGCGCACAGGAGCTGCTTGGCGGGCTCAATCCGCAGCAGGCGCAGGCGGTCCAGTATCAGGGGCCGGCACTGCTGATTGGCGCGGGCGCCGGTTCCGGCAAGACGCGTGTGCTAACCCGTCGCATCGCGTGGATCCTCACCCAGTTCAACGCCTGGCCGAGCCAGATCCTCGCCATCACCTTCACCAACAAGGCTGCAGCCGAAATGCGCGAGCGGCTGACCACGCTGATTGGCCCGGTCGCCCAGCGTATGTGGGTGTCCACCTTCCATTCGGCATGCGTGCGTATCCTTCGCCGTGACGGGCAGGCCATCGGATTGAACTCCGGTTTCTCCATCTACGACACCCAGGACTGCCAGCGGCTGGTCAAGCTCATCGCCACCGACTTGAACATCGACATCAAGCGCTATACCCCGCGCGCGATGCTCGCCAGGATTTCGGATTACAAGAACAATCTGCAAACGTGGCAGGGGCAGCTCAAGCAGTTCGCCCCGGATTACCGTCCCGGCCAGCGCGGCTACCAGCTGGGCCGGTACGGCAATGAGGAACAGCTGTATGCCGTGGTCTACGCGGAATACCAGCATCGTCTCGCCGCGGCGAACGCCGTCGATTTCGACGACCTGATCATGCGTACCGTCGAACTGCTGCGTACCCAGCCGGATGTCGCCGATTACTACCGGCATAAGTTCCGCTATATTCTCGTCGACGAGTACCAGGACACCAACCACGCGCAATACGTGCTGATCCGCGAGCTTGCTGGCATCGATGCCAATGAGCAGCCTGATCCCTCGACGATTGGCGCTGGCAGGGTGGGCCCGGCGTGGGTGACGGTCGTCGGCGATTCCGACCAGTCGATTTACGCGTTCCGTGGCGCGGATATCAGCAATATCCAGGATTTCGAGAAGGATTTCCCGGACGCGAAGACCATCATGCTCGAGCAGAACTACCGTTCGACGCAGACGATTCTCGACGCGGCCAACGCGGTCATCTCTCACAACGAAGGGCGCAAACCCAAGAAGCTGTGGACCGCCGCAGGCAAGGGCGCGCCGATTACAGGCTACGCGGCGGACAACGCGCAGCAGGAAGCCTTGTGGATCGCCACCGAAATCGCCCGTCTCGTCGCCGAAGACGGCTACAAGTACTCCGATGTCTCCATCATGTACCGGGCGAACGCCCAGTCGCGCTCCCTTGAAGAGGCCTTGATCAACGCGGGTATCCCGTACCAGCTCATCGGCGGCACCAAGTTCTATGAGCGCAAGGAAATCAAAGACGCCATCGCCTATCTTCAGGCGATTGTCAACCCGGCTGACAGCGTGAATATGCGGCGCATCCTCAACGTGCCCAAGCGTGGTCTCGGGGCGCGTGCCGAAGCGATTGTCGCCTCGTATGCCGATGCGCATGCCGTACCGTTCTGGCAAGGAATAGCCAATATGGAACAAATCGAGGGTCTGCCCACGCGCACCGCGAAATTGCTCGGCGCATTCCGCGACACCATGCAGCATCTTGCCGCCTTCGCGCGCGACCATGCGAACCAGCCGTCAGACATCGTCGCTGAAGTGCTTGACAAGTCCGGTCTGCTCGAGGAACTGCAACGCTCCGAAGACCCGCAGGACGCCTCCCGTGTGGAGAACCTCTCGCAGTTGCAATCGGTTGCAGCCGAATTTGAGCAGAATACGCCCGACGCGACCCTCGAAAGCTTCCTCGAAACGACCGCGCTCGTTGCGGATTCCGACCAGCTGCCAGGCGAGAACGAAGACAGTGGCAAGGTCACGCTTATGACCCTGCACACCGCCAAAGGCCTCGAGTACCCGGTCGTGTTCCTCACCGGCATGGAACAGGGCACGTTCCCGCATTCCCGCTCGCTCGAAGACACCAGCGAACTGGCGGAGGAACGCCGGCTCGCCTACGTGGGCATCACCCGCGCCAAGCAGCGCCTGTACCTGACGCGCGCCGCGGTCCGCTCGCAGTGGGGGCGTGCCGACGACATGATGCCCAGCCAGTTCCTTGATGAGATTCCTGATGAACTTATCGACTGGAAGCGGCGTGAGGCAAGTACCGAACGCATGGGCAGCGGCTGGAAGTCCGGTGGTCTCGATGACGATGAATTCGGCGGATGGGGCGATGACGACGATTTCGGCTCGACCAGCTTCGGCGGCTCGACCTTCGGATCATATGGCTCACGCAGCTCGTATGGTTCGGGACGCTCCTCATCGTCCCGGCGTTCCGGCGGCTCGACATACGGCTCCTCCTACGGCGGGTCTTCGTATGGCGGCTCATCCTACGGATCGCGGTCCGGCTCGTCCTCGTCGCGCGGCTACGGGTCGCGTTCGGGCTCCTCGTATGGTTCCCACGGCTCGTACGGCTATGGTCCGTCATCAGATTCGGGGCGTTCCGGGAAAGTGACCACTCGGCACACCTCAGCCGTTTCACACAAGAAGAGCGCGGCATCCGGCACATCGCAGGTGGGCAAGGACAACGGCTTGAACATCTCCGATTTCAAGGTCGGCGACAAGATCACGCACGACAAGTATGGCCTCGGTACTGTGCTGGAAACTCAGGACAAGGGCCGCAACTCCGTGATCACCGTGGACTTCGGATCCGACGGCGTCAAGCGGCTCATGCTCCGCGCGGCACCGATCGAGAAGCTCTGAGCGCATGCGTTGCTGTCACCTATCGCAGCCTTGCACGACGCTCCCGGCACGCCGTCACAGGGGAGCCGGGAGCGAGGTCGCAGGTGTGGTGTATGTTAGTGACTCGTGTGTGCAACCGCACGCACTATCTGGAGTCTTAGCCCGTCAGTGGGTCGGCGGCGGTCCGTACAAAGCGGTCCTCCGTTCGTGCATGGCACGATGAAGCACTGGAGAGGCTGGCTCAGCGCGAGGGAATATCTTTCGCGTTCCGTTCAGATAACGACAGAAAAGGAACAATATGACTAACGCTCAGCGTTCCCGCCGTCAGGTGCGTCTTTCTCGCGCCCTCGGCATTGCACTGACCCCGAAGGCCCAGCGCCTGTTCGAAAAGCGTCCGTACGCTCCTGGCGAGCACGGCCGCACCCGTCGCCGCACCGAATCCGATTACGCGGTGCGTCTGCGTGAGAAGCAGCGTCTGCGCGCCCAGTACGGCATCTCCGAGAAGCAGCTTCGCGCCGCTTACGTCAAGGGCACCCGTACCGCTGGCCAGACCGGTGCTGCTATGCTCACCGATCTTGAGACCCGTCTCGACGCCCTCGTGCTGCGTGCCGGCTTCGCCCGCACGACCGCCCAGGCCCGCCAGTTCGTGGTGCACCGTCACATCATGGTTGACGGCAACATCGTCGATCGTCCGTCCTACCGCGTCAAGCCCGGCCAGACCATCCAGGTCAAGCCGAAGAGCCAGACCATGGTGCCGTTCCAGGCTGCTGCCGAAGGCGTCCACCGCGACGTGCTTCCGGCTGTTCCGCCGTATCTCGATGTCAACCTCGCTTCCCTGAAGGCGACCCTGACCCGCAAGCCCGTTCCGGAAGAGATCCCGGTGCAGGTGAACATCCAGTACGTCGTCGAGTTCTACGCTCGCTGACCTGGATCCATTCCATTTTTCAAGGACATACAGCACAAGGCCCCGCTTTTGACGGGGTCTTCTGCTATCTGCAACTCTTCTCTGAACAGACGCTGCATGGAACAGACATTGCATGGGATCTGTCGCCGCAGGATTCACCAAACTTCGATATTCTTCAACGGCAACCGGAGCCTGTACGGTCCGCGGGTCAATGAAGATCCGCGGACACCTGCGGGGGGGGGGGAGTCAGCTTACTTGCCGAACACGCCTGAAACAATCGACGACACGATGGACATGATGAGCGAGCCGAGTACCGACCACCAGAACCCGTCGATGACCACGCCCACGTCGAAGAACGAGAAGGCGAGCCACGAGGCGAGCTCCATGAACAGCCAGTTGATCACCAGCGCAACGAATCCGAAACTCAGCAGCGAGAAGGGGAGTGCCAGAAGGTGCACGACCGGTTTGATCGACGCATTGATCAACGCCATGAACAGAGAGAACGCGGCGATGCCCAGGATCGGAGGTTCACCTTTCGCCTGCATGCCGGGCAGCACCGCCACCATGACACCGGCCGCGATAGTCAAGATCAGCCAATTGATGAGAAAGCGTTTCATGCCGTCAGTCTACAGCACACGATCAGATATCAGAAGGAATCCGGGCGTCACTGGCCGCAGAATGCCTGGCGGAGCATGGTGGCGTACACCGGGCGGCCTTGCGGCGTCAGATGCGTGCCGTCGTCGTACAGGTATTCGCTGTGCCCTTCGCTGGTGCCGTACCAGTCGATGATGCCGACATTGCGGTGGCTCGCCGCGAAGGAACGCAGAATCGCGTTGTTCTGGTCTTGCCACGAGACCGGAACGCGCAAGGTGAGGAAGTACACCGGCTTGCCATCCATCGCATCGACGATGCTTTGCAATTCGGCCTCGTCGCGAATCGGGCCGTTGTCGCCGAGCGCGACTACGACCACGCTGCCGCCTTGCCCTGCCCCGGCATGTTGGGCGTAGATTCCCGGCGCTGTGGTGATCTGCCGGCTGACCTGCGCATCAATGACGGCTTTGGGCATGATTTGCTGGATGATATCCGCGGCTCCCAAAGCCACGGAATCCCCGATGATCAATGGGTCGGCGCTACACACACCGGTCGCCGCATCGAAAGTCCACGACGACAGCGGGACGCCTGTCGGCACTTTTTCGGCATGCGCGTTCATCTTCGGCGTGGCGGGGGCCTTCGAAGGAGTTTGCTGGGCGTTCTTGGACGAGCCTGAAGCCGAGGACTTGGACGATGGGGAAGCGGCGTGTCCAGCGGAATCTGGTGCCTTGGACGCTCCCGCGGACGGTGACGAACCGGGGACACCAGCGAGGGCCTTTTTCCCTGCGAGGCTGGCTTCGCCTGCGATTTCCGGCCGCAGCTCGATTGAACGCTGTTCAACGATGCCGTCCCAGTCGAACGGCAGGCACCCGACGATGATGACAGCGACCAAACCAGCCGCAGCCATCACCTTCGCCGCCGGCTGCACATCCGCTAGATATGTGCGCACGGTACGCCCGGCGCCTGTCACCACCAGCCGCAGGCCTGTCATGGCCTTCGACTCCGCGTTGTTATCGTTGGGCTGACCCGCGCGACCATCGTTGCCGCCGGCAACTGACTTCGCGCCTTTTTCCGTCGCCTCGGAAGTGGTTCCGGCCGTGATGCCCCGCTGCACCGGGACTTCGATGAATCGGTGGATGAGTTCCGCCGCGCCCGCAATCACCGCGAACTGCAACAGCCAGCCCCACCACGGCATCGTGGTCGTGCGTGTCGCCGGATTCATGATCTCCAGCAGCGGGAAATGGATGATGTACACCGCAAACGCCCGAGCCCCCGCGACGACCAACGGCTGGCACCCCAGAATCGCCGCTGTGATAGACCCGCGTACTGTGCAGGCAGCGACCAGCAACGCCGCCAAGATGGCCGCCACCAGATAGCCGCCGCGGTACATCCATATGGCCTCGCCATCGACAACTGCGACGCCGGCTGCCAGGGCGAGCAGCGCGATCAACGCGAATATGTCGGACATGCCGATGGTCGCACCTCCTACGGTGGTGCGATAAGTCATGCGCTTGACCAACCGGTTCACCCACGCCCGTGCCGGAACCCGCTGTCCGGTTCCGTCGTTCGCGGAGTCGTCGGTGGCCGCACGAAGCCCTGGCTTGGTATCTTTTGACACAGGCGCCGCGCCGCGGTCCGCGAGCAACAGTGCGAGCTCGGCGCCGACCAGCAGCTCGGCCGCGCGCGTATCAAGACCGTAATACAGGTGCGCGGTATCGTTCCCGTTGAAGGAAAGCGCCCCCATGGCGACGGATGAACCAAGAATCAGGAACAGCACCGCCGCGTGCATCATCCAGCGGGTACGGCAGATGCGGTGCAGCAGCAGCAGGATCGCCGGCCACAGCACAGCGAACTGCATGACAATCGCCACAAACCACAGCGGGGTCAGGGGAGAAGGCAGGCCAGCCGTGGCGAAATACGGCAGTTTGCGGAAGATATACACCCAGTTGACCACGAATGCCGCCGCAGGCAACGCGTCCGCCCGCGCCTTGAGAAGCAGCGAAGGGGAGAACAGGTACACGAGCGGAATGGTCAGCGCGATGGATGCCAAGACCATCGGCCACAGCCGTTTGAGCCGTTTGAGCACGTATGAACCGTACCGGAAGCTACCGCGTCCGATCGCGCGCTCAATGCTACGGGTACTCAAGAAACCGGTGATGACAAAGAAGACCGTCACGCCGAGGAAACCGCCGGAGAGCATGGACGGACGCGTATGAAACAGCACGACTGACACAATCGCAAGGGCGCGCAACCCATCGATACCACGGTATCGACCGCCGGCATGCACAGACATGTCTTCGTGCGACTGGTGTTCGCTGATACCGGCTTGACTTGCCATGGTTCCCTTCCTCGCGTTCGATGCGTTAGACATTTGTACAAACCGCTACAGACGTATCTAAAAACGACACGCCGGTGCGACATGCGCACCTACGGACACGCGGCTATAGCATGGGTGTCATGAAGTTGCATCTGTATCTGGTCCGCCATGGCCAGACCTATTTCAACCGCTACAACCGGCTGCAAGGCTGGTCAAATTCCCCGCTGACCGAACAAGGGCTCACCGACGCTGAACGCGCCGCCCGCAAGCTCGAAGGAATCCAGTTCGCCGCCGCTTACTGTTCTGACACCACGCGCGCGGAACAGACGGCGCGCATGATCCTCGACGTGAACGAAAGCCACGGTCATAAGCGCCCGACACTGATCGCCGACTTGCATTTCCGCGAACAATACTACGGGTATTTCGAAGGACAGGATATGTCCGCCTCCTGGTGGGCGGCGGGGGCTCCTCATGGCGCCGGAACCTATCAGAAGATCGTCTCGCAGTATGGGCTCTCCGCGACCCGTGATTTCCTCAAACAAGCCGATCCCTTCCATGATGCGGAATCAGACGAGGAATACTGGAACCGGATCGAAGGCGGGTACCGGCTCATCGCGTCCAATCACATGCTCCATGACGGTGACCGCGTGTTGCAGATCTCTCACGGCAACACCCTGCTCAGCCTCATGCATCGTTTCGCCCCGGACGGCTATGACCTGTCCGAACGACCGGGCAACGGCAGTGTGACACAGCTTGACTTTGACACCGAAGCCCCATTCGATACGGCGCTGAGCGTAATTTCCTACAACAATTGACCTGCGCGCCCGGGGGCGATACATTCGTCAACAAGGCGCGCGTCTCGCCCGCCTACTAGGCTTAACCCGGTATCGTAGCGCTGTACGCGCGTGAGCAGAAAGAGGTTCGCATGGGTGTTGGAGACATCGCCGGGCTGATTGCGGCAATCGCATTCGCGATTCTTGTCGGCTTCCTTATCTACCCGCTGATTCGGCTGGGCAAGCTGTTCGACCAGATCGCCATCACCGTCAAGGAGTCGGGTGACCACGCCATCCCCGCCATTGACGAGGGGGTCACCACAGTCAAGCAGGTCAACAAGTCCCTGGCTGATGTCAATCGCATCTCCGATTCCGCATCCACCACGGTAAACAACATCACCGCACTGACTGATTTGTACGGTTCATTCCTCGGCAAGCCGGTCATCAAAGCTGCATCTACGGTGTATGCGCTCAAGTCGACGGCTCAGCAATTCTTCTCCAAGAAAACCGCACGCAAGCAGGTCGTGCCCACCAAGCCGGCTGACGCCAAGACGCGGGCGAAGGCCCAAACGAAGTAACCGGGCATGCAGACAAGGAGCATCATGAAAAGAACGTTCTGGGTGGCAGTAGGCGTGGTCATAGGTGTGGTGGCCGTCGCCAAAGCCCAGGCTTATGTCAAGGCCAACACCCCTGATAACGCAAGGCAGTTCCTGCTCGGACCCGATCAGGACAATGTCCTGCAACGCACGCTCGCTGGTCTCATCGAGGATTTCAACACGACCCGCAAAGCGCGCGAAGCGGAGTTAAACGCACAGTATTCAGGTATTTCAAAGTAACAGGTGCCGCACCAGTCTGGCATCAATAACGCAGGCCCACGCCGCAACCGCGAGCCGCACACAACACAAGGAGTCATCCCGCTTATGCGCACAGCAGACATCGCAAAGCGTTACCTCACGTATTTCCAGAAGCATGGCCATTTGGTCATGCCGTCGGCTTCGCTCATCTCGCCGAACCCGACAACCCTGTTCACCATTGCAGGCATGGTGCCGTTCATCCCGTACCTGCTCGGTGAGCAGACGCCGCCCGCCACGCGCGTGACCTCGAACCAGAAGTGCGTGCGTACGCTCGATATCGACGAGGTCGGAAAAACCACCCGCCACGGCACCTTCTTCCAGATGTTGGGCAACTTCTCCTTCGGTGATTACTTCAAGGAGGAGGCCATCCATTACGCGTGGGAGCTGCTGACCACCCCGCAGGACCAAGGCGGCTACGGTTTCGACCCCGAAAAGCTTTGGGTGACCACCTTCACTGACGATGAGGAAGCGCGCTCGATCTGGAAGAACGAAGGCTTCGACCCCGAACATATGCAGGTGTTCGGCATGGAAGACAACTTCTGGACCACCGGCGGCCCCGGCCCCGGCGGCCCCTGCTCCGAGATTTACGTGGATCGCGGCCCGGAATACGGCCGTGACGGCGGCCCCGCGGCTGACGAGAACAGGTTCATCGAAATCTGGGATCTCGTCTTCGAAAACTACGAAGTCGACAACGTCAAGTCCAAGACCGACCTGCATATCGTCGGCGAGCTGGAGCACAAGAACATCGATACCGGCGCCGGTCTGGAACGTCTCGCGTACCTCATGCAGGGTAAGCAAAACATCTACGAGACCGATGAGGTCTTCCCGGTCATCGAGGCCGCGGAGAAGCTCTCCGGCCGTACCTACGGTGAGGACGCCGACGCGGATGTGCGCTTCCGCGTCGTGGCCGATCATGTGCGTTCGGCCCTCATGATCATGTCCGACGGCGTGCGTCCGAGCAACGTCGGTCGTGGCTACGTGCTGCGTCGTCTGCTGCGCCGAACCGTGCGCTCCATGCGTATGCTCGGTGTGCGCGACCACGTGCTGCCCACACTCTTCCCGGTCTCCGAAGCGGCAATGGAACCGAATTATCCGGAACTCAAGGACACCTTCCATGAGGTTTCGGAATCCGCATACGGTGAGGAAGACGCCTTCCTGAGGACGCTGGAAAGCGGCACCACGATTCTTGACGTCGCGGTCGATCAGGCCAAGCGTAATCATGGTGAAGTCTCCGGTGAGGACGCCTTCAAGCTCCACGATACCTACGGCTTCCCGATTGAGCTCACCCTTGAAATGGCCCAGGAACAGGGCGTTAAGGTCGACGAGGCGAAGTTCCGCGAGCTCATGCACGAACAAAAGTCCCGTGCACGCGCCGACGCGCTCAAGAAGCGCCACAACGTTGATCTGAGCGTCTACGACGATTTCAAGAAGACGCTCGCCAAGCCGATCGACTTCCTCGGATACACCGATTTTTCGAGCCGTTCCACCGTGCTCGGCATCATGCAGGAAGGCAAGGGTTCGGTGCCTGCGGTGACAGGCCCGGCGAACCTCGAGGTCATCCTCGACCGCACCCCCTTCTACGCCCAGGCTGGCGGTCAGCTCGCCGACCAGGGTGAGATTATCTCCGATGATGGCGCGGTGCTTGAAGTCGACGACGTGCAGAAGCCCATCAAGGATCTGATCGTCCATCAGTGCCGTCTGACCGAGGGCACGCTCGTGGTCGGTGCCGCGGTCAACGCGAATATCGACCTGCAGCGTCGTGGCGCCATCGCTCGCGCTCACACCGCGACCCACATGGTGCATAAGGCTTTGCGCGAAGAGCTCGGCCCGCAGGCTACCCAGCGTGGCTCCGAAGATGCCCCGAACCGTCTGCGCTTCGATTTCCAGTGGTCCAAGGCCCCGAGCAAGACCGTCATGGACGCTGTGGAGGCGCGAGTCAACGACCGTCTGCGCGACAACCTTGTCGTCACCACCAAGGAAATGAAGTTCGACGACGCTATTGCGCTCGGCGCGATGCATCTGTTCGGTGAGAAGTACGGCGATATCGTGCGTGTCGTGTCCATCGGCGAGGACGGCTGGAGCCGTGAGCTGTGCGGTGGTACCCACGTCGACCATGTCGGCAAGATCGGCCAGATCAGCATCATGTCCGAAGCTTCCATCGGTTCCGGCGTCCGCCGTGTCGATGCGGTTGTCGGCCAAGGCGCTTACGAATTCAACGCTCGTGAGCATGCGTTGGTCTCGCAGCTGTCCGACAAGCTCAACGCCCGTCCGGACGAGCTCGCAGATCGTGTCAATACGCTGCTCGCCAAGCTCAAGGAATCCGATCGTCGCCTGTCCTCTATGTACGAGGCCCAGCTTGCAGCTGCCGTCCCTGAGCTTGTGAAGAACGCCCAGGCTTCGAACGCGCCTGTTACGGTAGCCTCGAAGAATGTGGGTCATTTCGGCTCCTTCGACGCGCTGCGCAAGACCGTCCTCGATATTCGTGGCCGGCTTGGTGACGACAAGCCGGTTGTGGTGGCTCTTGCCGGCATCAGCGGCGACGACAAGCCGATGGTCGCCGTGGCAACCAATGAATCCGCACGCAAACTCGGCATCAAGGCGGGTGACCTCGTGCGCGGTGCGTCCAAGATGCTTGGTGGCGGCGGTGGCGGCAAGCCCGATTTTGCCCAAGGCGGCGGCGCCGACGCGAGCAAGATCGATGCTGCGTTGAGTTCTCTCGCCGACGAGGCGATGAGAGGCTGACCACACGATGGTGTGGCTTGGTGTCGATCTCGGTGAAGCCAGGGTCGGACTCGCATTGTCCGACCCCGAGCTCACCTTCGCACACCCGATAGGCAATATCAAAGTCCACGGCAATGCCATGGACGCCATCGAGGATGTCATCGACATCATCGAACGAGAGCAGGTGGGACGCGTCATCGTGGGCGTCCCCCTGCTGCTCAGTGGCAAACGGGGAGAAAGCGCGCGCAAAGCGCAAGGCTGGACGCGCGAACTCATGTCGCGGCTGTTGGAATACCGTAACACCGGGCAAATCCAGCTCAACGACGTGCCGATTGTAGAGCTGCAAGACGAACGGTTGACCACCGTCACAGCCCACCGCCAGCTGAGCGATACCCAGATTTCAACACGTGACCACCGTCCGATGGTCGATCAGCAATCGGCGGTGCTGATTCTTCAATCAGCGTTGGACGCCCGTCATGCCGATGCCATACCCAGCAACGAGGCTGCGTAGGCCGGCGAAAGGAAGAGATGAGACCATGCCAGATGATTTCCGCGAGTTCTTCGAGGAGCGTACGCAATGGACCGATACCGATGACGCTGGAGACCATACGCATCCTGAAGGTGCCGCCGAGCACAGCGATGCCGAGAACGAGATGCCTTTGTCGCGACGCCAATTGCGCAAATCGCACGAGAAGCGTCGCAACCAGCGGATCATTCGTATCGTGGCGATTGTGGTCGTTGCGGCCATGGTTGTCGGATTGCTGGTATTCGGCTATTCCAAACTCAAGTCTTGGCGTGATGCCCGTGAACGCGCATCCCAGGCGTTGACCGCCGATTATCCCGGGCCAGGTACCGGCAAAGTGGAATTCACAGTGGAGAGCGGCGAAGGGCCGGCAGAAATCGGGAACAATCTGGTCAAGGCCGATGTCGTCAAATCCCAGGCCGCATTCACCAGCGCCGTGGCCGCCAACAACAGCACGTTGTATCCCGGCACGTACGAACTGAAGAAACACATGGCCTGCGCTGATGTCATCGCGATTCTTTCCGACCAGTCCAAGGCCACTGGATTCCTGCAAGTCAAGGCAGGAGAACGGGTTTCGCAGGTCATCGCCGACGCCGCCCAACTGTCGGGCATCAGCGCCGACGACTTCAATGCGGTCATCAATGGCGGCGGCGCCGGAATCCTCCCCGCGGAAGCCGGCGGCAAATTCGAAGGCTGGTTCGAGCCGGGCACCTATAACGTGAAAAACCGCAATTCAGCTAGCGACATCATTAAAGAGATGGTTGACAAGCGCGTTGAAAAGCTTGATTCGCTGGGGGCGCCCACAGGGGCGGACCGCGAGAAGATGCTGATCATCGCTTCAATCGCCGAATCTGAAGTCAATGCTGACGAATACTACGGCAAAGTGGTGCGCGTCATCCTCAACCGGCAGGCCAAGAACATGCCGCTCGGCATGGACTCGACCGTCGCCTACGGTCTGGGAACAACCGCCGACAAACTCACCGATGCCATGCTTCAGGATGCATCGAACCCGTATAACACGCGTGTCAATACTGGCTTGCCGCCTACGCCGATCAGCAATCCGGGCGAATCAGCAATCAAAGCCGCCATGAATCCTCCCGAGGGGGATTGGCTGTACTTCGTCACCGTGAATCTCACCACCGGTGAGACGAAATTCGCCACCACCGAGGATGAGTTCTGGAAGCTGCGTCACGAATACAAGAGTTCGAACAGCAACGCGAACTGAGCAGACAGTACGCGCCCAGCGGCGTCTTTCGTGTCCATATAGAAGACGCGGATGCACGCGTGGGGCGGGTTGACGCTATCATTCGAGAAGCTGCGCCAGCTGCATGGCACGAGCGGAATCACGCATTCCTGTCATGCAGCAGGCGGATTTACCGAAAACGACAGACAAGCCGGAATTTGAGCAAAGGAGACGACATGTTGCGTTGGCAGACCGCAGGGGAGTCGCATGGTGAAGCGCTCGTCGCGATGATGGAGGGGTTGCCTGCCGGCGTGCGGGTCTGCACGAAGGATATCTCTGCGGCTCTTGCCCGGCGTCGTCTCGGTTATGGGCGTGGCGCGCGAATGAAATTCGAGCAGGATCAGGTGCGCCTGCTGACCGGTGTCCGCCACGGCTCCACCTTGGGCTCGCCGATCTCCATCGAAATCGGCAACACCGAATGGCCCAAATGGACCGAAGTCATGAGCGCCGACCCGCTTGACCACGAATTGCCTGACACTGGCCGCAATGCTCCGCTGAGTCGTCCCCGCCCTGGACACGCGGACCTGACCGGCATGCGCAAATACGGTTTCACCGACGCCCGCCCCATTCTGGAAAGGTCCAGCGCCCGCGAAACAGCCTCCCGCGTGGCTTTGGGCGCAGTTGCCGCGAATTTCCTCGAACAGGCGCTGTCCATTCGTACGGTTGCACACGTCATCTCCATCGGCGGTGTCGGCATTGACGAGGATGCCCCGTTGCCGGTCCCGGATGACCTCGACGCCCTCGATGCGTCACCAGTCAGAACCCTGGATAAAGACGCCGAACAGCGCATGATGGAACGCATCGACGAGGCGAAAGCGTCTGCCGATACACTTGGCGGTGTCATCGAGGTCATCGCGTACGGCGTTCCCGCAGGACTGGGTACGTACGTCGAATCAGACCGTCGTCTCGATGCGGCGCTGGCCGGTGCCCTGATGGGCATCCAGGCGATTAAGGGCGTCGAAATCGGCGATGGATTCAAGGAAGCAGACCGTCCCGGCTCCCTCGCCCATGATGAGATTGTGGTGAATGATGACGGCCGTATCAGTCGTCTGAGCAATCGTGCCGGCGGTATCGAAGGTGGTATGTCCAACGGCGAGCCCATCCGCGTGAGGGCTGCGATGAAGCCGATTCCGTCGATTCCGAAGGCTTTGCGCACCATCGACGTGCTGACGGGCGAGCCGGCACAGGCCATCAATCAGCGGTCCGACAACACTGCAGTCCCGGCGGCGTCGGTCGTCGCCGAAGCGATGGTGCGGCTGACCTTGGCACAGTTCGTCCTTGAGAAATTCGGCGGTGACAATATCGCCGAAACGCGTAGAAATGCCGAGAACTATCTCGCCTCCTGGCCCGAGCATCTGCGCTGAGCGCCGCCCAGTGGCAAGTTCGCATACATCGGTAGGGATTTCACTGATTACAGAGTGAGGATGGTATGACTGAGCATCGTCATGGCGGCCACGGCAATCGCCATCATGGTCAACGTCGTCGGTCAGGCAAATCACGGAACATGCCTCGTATAGCTGAGCCGCCGGTGGCAGTGCTCATCGGCATGCCTGGAGCTGGAAAAACACGTGTGGGCGGCGAAGTCGCGCAGATGCTGGGAGTTCGGTTCACTGATTCGGACGAGGTGATCGAGCAGCGTGCTGGCATGCGTATCACCGAGTATTTCAGCGAATACGGCGAGCCGAAGTTCCGCGAGCTGGAATCGCAGGTCATCGCCGATTTGTTGCACACGGCCGGTGGTATCGTCTCGCTCGGCGGGGGAGCGCCCATGACCGAGTCCGTCCGACGCAATCTGCAGAAGTATATCTCGCAAGGCGGCAAAGTCGTCTATTTGCAAGCCGATCCGCAGGAAGCGATGGAGCGGGCGCGCCGGGGCGGCAACAGGCCGATGCTCGCCGGTGATGCCGACGCCCGTTGGCGTGCCTTGTACGAGGAGCGCGACCCAGTATTCGACGCCGTCGCGAATGTGCATGTGCATACCCGTGGATCGTCGCCGCAACATGCGGCAAGGAAGGTGATGGATATGGTCATGGAACATGACGTGCATGTCACGGGCACGTCGATTACCCCGTACGATGTGCGCATCGGAGTCGGGACATCGAATCATCTCGCTGAAGTGCTGGGCGACCGGCCGGTGAGAATCGCCCTGATCCATACGGCGCCCGTACAGCGGCATTCGGATCGTGCGCGCGCGCTGTTGCGCCAGGCCGGGTACGAGGTCAGCGATGTGCTGATTCCGGACGCCGAGGCCGGCAAGACCATCGAGGTCGCCAACGGCATCTGGCAGCGGCTCGGTAACGAGGGATTCACCCGTTCTGACGCCGTGGTCGGCTTGGGTGGCGGCGCGGCGACCGATCTTGCCGGATTCGTCGCGGCGACTTGGATGCGCGGCATCCGCTACGTGAACTGCCCGACATCCCTGCTGGCGATGGTGGATGCCTCAACCGGCGGGAAAACCGGTATCAACACGCCGCAAGGCAAGAATCTCGTCGGTTCGTTCTACACGCCTGCGGGAGTGCTCGCAGATATGCGAGCCCTGGAGACCCTGCCCAACGATATCTTCATCGAAGGCCTGGGTGAAGTCGCCAAATCCGGATTCATCCGCGACCCTGAGATTCTCAGCATTCTGGAGAATCATGCACAGCAATTGCGTGAATTCAACGGCTCCACCTTCCTCGGCTCTCCGCTTGAGGATGTTGTCGCAGAACTGATTGAGCGTACGGTGAAGGTCAAAGCCTATCACGTGTCCAACGACCTGCGCGAAGCCGGGTTACGTGAATTCCTCAACTACGGGCACACGCTCGGTCACGCCATCGAACAGATTGAGCATTTCAAGTGGCGGCATGGCAATGCGGTTGCTGTCGGGTGCGTGTTCGCGGCGGAACTGTCCAATATCCTCGGGTATATCGATCAGGATCTCGTTGACTATCATCGTCAACTGCTCGGTTCGCTCGGCCTGCCGATTTCATGGTCGGGCGGCGATTGGGACAGCGTGCTCGCACTCATGCACCGCGACAAGAAGGCGCGCGGCAACACCCTGCGTTTCGTGGTGCTCGAAGGTGTCGGCCACCCGATCCATCTGGACGATCCGCCTATCGAGGCAGTGCATGAGGCGTTCGAGCGGATCCGCTCCGCGCACTGAACGCCTCCTGCGATTGCCAAGGATTCGGTAACAAGCGAAAGGACAGCAATGGCACGACATGTTCTTGTGGTCAATGGACCCAATCTCGGGCGTCTTGGCGTCCGCCAGCCCGATGTGTATGGGCATCAGGACCTTGAAACGCTGCGCAAGGATTGCACGCAGTGGGGGCACGAACTTGGTCTGGATGTGGAAGTTCGGCAGACCGATGACGAGGCGGAGATGATCCACTGGATGCATGAGGCCGCGGATGGCGCCATTCCGGTCGTCATGAACCCGGCGGCGTTCACGCATTACAGCTACGGCCTCGCCGACGCGGCGCATATGGTTGGTGATGCCGGCGTGCCTCTGATGGAGGTGCATATCTCGAATCCCGCTGCACGCGACGAGTTCCGCAAGCGCAGTGTTATTTCACCGGTGGCTACTGGAACCATCACCGGCATGGGATTCTTCGGGTATCGTCTCGCCCTCGAGGCGGTGGCCCACATCATCGGCCAAGAAGCCTGAATCCCACCCCGAATCCATCAGCTTAGCCCTGACGATTGTTGGATCGTCGGGGCTTGTTGTTTTTCATGCGCATAGCAGCAGAGGATTGCGCGCGTGAGTCGCCACGAACCGGCACGGCAACGGGTTGACAACCGGCATGACAACGTTTGTGGGAAGCGATTCAGAAGACACTGACCGCCGTCTCATGAAACAATGTCAAACAGTGTTGAAGAATGGCGGACTTTCAACAATCGCACCGTTGCATTGGTGTTGCGGAACAATCCCGATATCATGAAAATACCTGATACAAACGTATGCAATCCGATGACGGACCTCCCCAGGTGGTCGTGGTCACACGGCCGGAGGGCATGCGATACAGCCACGGCAGGGTACGCGCAATCCGGCGCGATTTCCTGTACGGGCATCTCACAGTTGAGAATTGGAAGGATATATGGCCATACAACGATTCAGTTCAGCAGCCAAGCGGGCCTTCGGCGCCGCTGTCTGCGCGGCGATGATCCTCGGCTCAGGCGCTCTCGTCCTGCCGTCCATCGCCCAGGCCGGAGATACATCAGCTTCCTCCGGCTCCAGCACCACCGCATCATCCAATGTCTCCGCAGCAAATGCGGCGGATTGGGTCAACAGCGATGTCCAGGTCATTGCGTTCCAGCAGACCTGGAACACCATCGCCAAGGAATGCAAGGACACCTACGGCCCCGAAGGCGTAGGCTACGTCGAAGTGTCCCCGCCCCAGGAATCCATCAAAGGAAGCTCCTGGTCGACCTCATACCAGCCGGTGAGCTACAAGCTTGATTCGAAGCTTGGCACCGAAGCTGAATTCAAGAACATGATCACCGTCTGTAAGGCGCAGGGCGTGGGCATCATCGCCGATGTGGTCATGAACAACACCGCTGCCCCAAGTACGGACGGCAAGACCACTACATACACCGGCACGAACGGCAGCGAGTACACACCCGATACCGGCTCGTTCCCCGGATTCGCGACATCCACGTATCCTGACGGTTTGACTGCTGCGGACTTCCACACGTGCACCAAGGAGGTTGCGGATTATAAGAATCAGGAGGAGGTCCAGCAGTGCCGTCTGCTGGGTATGCTCGACTTCGATTCTGAATCCGAGAAGGTCCAGGATATCGAAGCGGACTACATGGCCCGCATGTACAACTACGGCGTGCTCGGCTTCCGTATCGACGCCGCCAAACACATCAACACCGACAGCCTCCACGCGCTGAAAGCCAAACTTGCGCAGAAGATCGGCAAGAACGCATCCGATATCTACTGGATCCAGGAGGTCATCGGCAATGCTTCCGAAGCCGCCGGCATCCAGCCGCCGCATTATACGCAGAACGGTACGGTCACCGAATTCGGATTCAAGAGCGAAATGAGCAAAGCGTTCAACAACAACGTCACTTCGCTCAAGGACTTGGCCAAGCGACTGAGCGGCGACCTATCAAGCAACGATGCGAACGTATTCGTCACCAACTGGGACACCGAGCGCGACAACGGCACCATCACGTACAAGGACAGCGGCAAGTACCAGCTCGCCAACGCGTTCATGCTGGCCTACGGCTACGGTACACCGCGCCTGATGTCAGGATACAAGTTTGACAACAGGGATGCTGGTGCGCCAGGAGCCACCGACACGACGGTCCCGGATGTTGACATGAACAAGGCCTGCTCCACCAACACGGGCGACTGGAACTGCGAGCAGCGCTGGACCTCCACGCGCGGCATGATCGCCTTCCACAAATACGTCGGCGATACCGCGACCTCACCGGTCAAAGACTGGCAGTCCAACGGCAACGACAGCATCGCCTTCTCGCGCGGCGCCAAGGGCTTCCTGGCGCTCAACAACGGCACCAAGGCGTTTGACGTCACTTACGACACGACGCTTCCGGACGGCGAATACTGCAATGTGTTCTCCACCCAGGATTGCTCCCAGACCGTGACCGTCTCCGGCGGCAAGGTCAAGACCACCATCCCGGCCCGTTCGGCAATCGCCCTGTACGGCGGCGCCACCAAGGCCAGCCATCCGGCGGCCTCGGCGACCACCGACCCGTCCGACCCGAAGGTCGAAATCAAGGACGAGGCCGTCAAGCCCACGGACACCACGCTCACCGTGTACTACAAGAACGACAACGGATACAAGCAGCCGTACATTCACTACGGTGTCGGCGAAACCTGGACCGACGTTCCCGGCAAGGCGATGACCTACGACAAGACGAGCGGCTACTGGAAGTACACCATCGAAACCGGCGGCAATGCCGTGCAATACGTGTTCAACGACGGCAGCAACAGCTGGGACAATCCGAACGGCGGTGGCAATTACGAAGCCGCCAAGGGCATCGTCCAGCAGACCGTCACCGATCATGCCAGCACGGTCGGTTCGCCGAAAACATACCACCAGAACGGCAAGACTCGTTTGGTCGTCCATTACAAGGCGCCTGCGGGTGACAAGGCACGCGCCCTGTGGGTGTGGGGATCGAATTCCAACACCTCAGCGAAACTTGACGGACAGCAGATCGAGTTCTCCGGCACCGATTGCTGGGGCGAAGTCGCCACTGTCACCTTCGACGGTACATACACCGATTTCGGTGTCATTATCAAGGGCAAGGATGACTGGGACAAGGTCGGCCAGAACGACCGTAATGTGAAGGTCTCAGCGGACGGCACCGCCGAGATCTGGGTGGACGGCACCGCCTCGGATCTCGAGCAGACGCTCACCGTTGCCCCGGCCGACTACGTCAGCTCCTGCAAAGGGTATGACGTGAACATTACGGTGCACTACTACCGAGACGACGGCCTGTATTTCAACGCCGGCGACACGACGAACAAGACTCCGCAGTGGGACCTGTGGACATGGTCAGGTGCGGGCAGCGTTAATTCGCAGCAGAGCCTCACCAGTCATGATGACTGGGGTGAAATCAGCACGTGGACGCTGAAAAACTACAAGTATCCCACCGACACGTCATCTGGAGCCAGTGACATCGGCTTGCTGCGCCGCTACGGTGGCGATGCCTGGATCAAGGAACCTGATGGCGGAAACCACTTCATCCCGGCCGACTCCCTGGTGTTCGACTCCGCCACCAAGACCGGCAAGGCTGAGGTCTGGCTGGTCGCCGGCGACCCAACCGTCTACACCGCACAACCGTCCCTGACCGTTTCGGTGCGCAGCGCGGAAATCGCCGATGCCAAGAAGATCGCCGTCAAACTCAGCGGCGAGCCTTCCGGCGACGTGACGGCTACGGTGACCGACGCCAACGGCAAGACCGTCGAAGTCGCTGATGCGAAGGCCGACAAGGCGACTGTGACCGTGACCACGAAGGACGCTCTCGCTGTGGACGGCGCGTACACCGTGACCATCAGCAACGACAAGGGTGACAAGATCGGTTCGGCGACTGCGGTTGCTGGTGCCATCGTGCGCACCGACGACTTCGACAAGAACTACGCCTACGACGGTGATGATCTTGGAGCCACGTGGACCAAGGCCAAGACCACCTTCAAGGTGTGGGCTCCGACCGCCACCGGCGTGGACCTGGTCGTCTACAAGTCCGACACGAGCGCGGACGCCGAGCAGGACTATACCTCGCAGATGATCAAGGGCGACAAGGGCGTGTGGAGCGTCGCGGTGGACGGGGATCTCAAGGATACCGCCTACCAGTATCGCCTCACCTTCGCCGACGGCACGGTGAACTATTCGCCGGATCCGTATGCGACCGCGGCCGTAGTCAACGGCAAGCGTTCCGTGGTGCTGTCCGACGCGGAGAAGTCCATCAAGGACTTCCACCGCATGCCGTCCTTCGGTTCGTCGTCCAACGCGGTGATCGCAGAAACCCATATCCGTGATCTGACGATGAACGCCAATTCCGGCGTGTCCGAAGCCAATCGAGGCAAGTACCTGGGTGTTGTGGAGGAAGGCACCACCAACCCCCAAGGCAAGGCGACCGGTCTTGACTACCTCAAGCAGTTGGGCATCACCCACGTGCAGATCCAGCCGATGTTCGACTACGCGAGCGTTGACGAGACCAAGACATTGGACGATAACAACTACAACTGGGGGTATGACCCGGAGAACTACAACGTGCCGGAAGGCTCGTATTCCTCGAACGCGAGCGATCCGTCCACGCGTATTGTCGAAGCCAAGGAGATGATCAACGGACTGCATAAGAACGGTCTGCGCGTCATCATGGACGTGGTGTACAACCATGTCGCCGACGCTTCCACGAACCCGTTCAATCTCACGGTTCCGGGATATTACTTCCGGTACAATGCGGACGGTTCCATGGTCAACAACTCCGGTTGCGGCAACGATACCGCCTCCGAGCGGGCGATGATGCGCAAGTACATCGTCGATTCGGTCACGTATTGGGCGAAGAACTACAATGTCGACGGCTTCCGCTTCGATCTCATGGGTCTCGAGGATCTCGAAACCATGAAGGAAGTGCGTGCCGCCCTCGACAAGATCGATCCGGGTATCATCATCGTCGGCGAAGGCTGGGATATGAACACCACGATGGACAAGTCCAAGATGTCCATCCAGCCGAACGCCTATGAGCTGGACAACACCGGCTCCAACGGCACGAAGACCGGCTCGACTGTCTCGTTCTTCAACGATTCCATCCGCGATGGGCTCAAGGGCTCCGTGTTCTCCGACACCGACACCGGTTTCATCTCCGGCAAGAAGGATCAGGAGAAGCTGATCCTGCACAACATGCTCGGCTGCCCGTACGATACGAGCGAGGGCGCCACCACCTGCTGGAACGGCAATGCACAGGATCATTACCAGACCGCCTCCCAGGTGGTCCAGTATGCGGAGATTCACGACAACATGACCTTGTACGACAAGCTCGTCAAGTCGGTGCCGAACGACGACGAGGCGACGCGCACCAAGCGCGCCGAACTCGCCGACGCCGTGGTGTTCCTGTCGCAGGGCATCTCCGAGATTCAACTCGGCCAGGAATTCCAGCGCACCAAGAACGGTGAAGGCAACAGCTACAAGTCCGGTGATTCGGTCAACGCCATCGATTGGCATCGGCTCGACGATGCCAACTATGGCGCCAATGCCGAGTACGTCAAGGGGCTGATCGCCCTGCGCAAGAAGGTTGCGGCATTCCGCATGTCCGACTATGACCAGATTGCGAACAACACCAAGGTCTTGCAGGCCAAGGATGGGGTAGTCGCATATCAGGTCAAGGATGATGACGGCACGTACGTGGTCATCCTCAACGCCAATGATGCCGATTCCACGGTATCCGGCTTGACTGCTGGCGACTACAAGCTGCTGGTCTCGGACGGCACGGTTGCCACCGATGCATCCAAGGCCAAGACTGCCGCGGTCACCGACGCCGGCTACACCGCTCCGGCGCTGTCAGCCACTGTGCTCGCCTTCGTGCCGTCGACCAAGACGGATACGCCTGGCGACAAGGCTGACGATGCCAATGCCCAGAAACCTGGCGATTCTGACAATAAGGGCGATGTGCCGTCGCAGAAAAACGACAACGGCAACACCGCTGCGAAGCCCCAGGACGGCAAGTCCGCGGCGCAAGCCGCGAACCAGCCGGCGGATCTCGCCAAGACCGGCGCTTCCGTTGCCGGTGCCATCCTCGTGTGCCTCGCACTGGCCTTGGCTGGTGCAATGTCACTGGCAGGGGAGCGCAGAGCCAAGCACGGCGCATACCGTGACTAGCCTGGTCTACGGCGCATAGTCCGACCT
Organism: Bifidobacterium sp. LCP19S3_E9; assembly: GCF_052121135.1. NCBI lineage: Bacteria > Bacillati > Actinomycetota > Actinomycetes > Bifidobacteriales > Bifidobacteriaceae > Bifidobacterium > Bifidobacterium sp. LCP19S3_E9. Next base: position 83,361 of record NZ_JBQKEV010000002.1, read on the forward strand.
CGTGTCAGACGCGTCCCACCAACGGGTGACGAACGTAAGACAACGTTCGTCACCCGTTGTCGTTTTCATCGACTCGTTTGCGCTCCCGCAAGGTGTTATCGTCCACCGCCGACTGCGAACGTTTGCAGGACCGAGCCGCCCGTCATACAATGCTGTCAGCCCATCCAACGGAGGAATCATGAAACAACGCATCAGAACCATCCTGATCGCAGTGCTGTGCATCGCCGTCAGCGCAGGCCTTACCGTAGCGACATTCCGCACGCCGACCGGTGTCCCCGCTGATTTCGATCCGGCAAGCTACCGCAGCGATGTCATCGTGACTATGTTCCAGGCCAACTGGAAGTCGGTCGCCGAGGAATGTACGGATACCCTCGGACCTGAAGGCGTGGCGTACGTTCAGGTCTCTCCGCCGCAGGAATCCATCAAAGGCACTCAATGGTGGACGTCCTATCAGCCGGTGAGCTACAACTTGAACTCCAAGGAAGGAACCGAACAGGAGTTCAAATCCATGGTCGCCACCTGCAGGGCCGCAGGGGTCGGCGTCATCGCCGACGCCGTTATCAACCACACCACCGGCGTCGATCAGGGTAGCGGCACCGGTACCGGCGGCAGCTCCTTCGACGCGAAGGGCGATTTCCCCGCCATTGGATACACCGCGAAGGACTTCCACACCTGCGACACTGATGTCATCAACTATTCCGATCAAGAGAATGTGCAGGATTGCCGTGTCACCGGATTGCAAGACCTCGACACGTCTTCAGCCCATGTGCGGGATACGCTCGCCTCGTATTTCGCCAAACTCATCACGTATGGGGTTGCAGGCTTCCGCGTCGATGCTGTCAAACACATCTCCAACACGGATGTCCTTGCCATCAAAAAGCTCGTAGCACAGAAAACCGGACGCTCCCTGAACGATATCTGGTGGATGCAAGAGGTTATCGGCAATGTGAACGAGGCGGCGTCGATCCAGCCGAAGAACTATACGCGTTCCGGGCAGGTGTCGGAATTCCAGTACGCGTACCAGCTCAAGACCTTCTTCTCCAATTCGCTTGTCGGGGGCACCAAGTCGATCAAGGACATCACCAGCAATCTCGTGCCAAGCGACGAGGCGGCGATATTCGTCACCAATTGGGATACGGAACGCAACGGCATGACGTTGACATACCGCGACGAAAACTCCTATCTGCTGGCCAACGCCTTCATGCTTGCTTATCCGTACAGCACGCCGAACATCTTCTCCGGCTACGAATACGAGAAATCTGACGACGGAGCCCCAGGGGCGACCAAGACATCCGTTCCCGACACCACATGCGGCACAGGCTCGGATTGGACATGCACGCAGCGGTGGACCGCGATTCGCGGCATGATCGGCTGGCACAATGTCGCCGGATCGGCGCGCATGACCGACTGGCATGATGACGGCGATAACGTGATCGGTTTCGGCCGTGGCAATCGGGCCTACATCGTGATCAACAACGGCGAGAACGACGCCACCGTGTCGTATGCCACGTCGATGCCAGCCGGCGACTACTGCAATGTCTACGCCAGCGGCGACTGTTCGTCGACGGTGCATATCGGTATCGATGGCAAGCTCAACGCGACTGTGCCGGCGGGATCGGCCATAGCGATCCATGTGGCGGCCACGCCGTCCACCTGGCATGGCGGTTCCGCTCGCGACGCATCCGACCCGGATTGGTATGGGAACTGATATGTTCGCTCAACCCGCGTTGTCCCGTAATCAACGGCGGTAATCGGGGAGGAGTCGATTTCGTTGCGCACAGCCCGCTACCTGTCGTGCCGTGCGCAACGAAACACGCCGGGTCATGGCGAGATGATAGATTGGAGTTCCATGGCAAGAAGACAACATGGCAATGCATCGGAACACGTCACCAAGCATATTTTCGTCACCGGAGGCGTGGTGTCCTCCCTCGGCAAAGGACTGACTGCTTCGTCCTTGGGCCGTCTGCTGCGCAGCCGCGGAATCCGCGTCCTGCAGCAGAAACTCGATCCCTACATCAATGTCGATCCTGGCACGATGAACCCCTTCCAGCACGGTGAGGTCTATGTCACCGAGGACGGCGCCGAGACCGATCTCGACATCGGCCATTATGAGCGCTTCCTTGATGTCTTCCTCAGCCAGAAGGCGAACGTCACCACTGGTCAGATCTACCAGTCCGTGCTGCGCAAGGAGCGCGCCGGCGAGTATCTCGGCCAGTGCGTGCAGGTGATTCCGCACATCACCAACGAAATCAAGAGCCGTATGCGCGCCCAGGCCGCGGACGACGTCGACGTGATCATCACCGAAATCGGCGGCACGGTCGGTGACATCGAATCCCAGCCGTTCCTCGAGGCCGCACGCCAGGTGCGCCGCGAACTTGGCCCGGAGAACTGCATGTTCGTGCACGTCTCCCTGGTGCCGTACATCTCCGCCGCGCATGAACTGAAAACCAAGCCGACCCAGCATTCCGTGATGATGCTGCGCCAGCTGGGCATCACCCCGGACGCGCTCGTGCTGCGTTCCGACCGCACGCTCAACCAGTCCATCAAGGACAAGATTTCGCTCATGTGCGATGTCGATCCTGAAGGTGTGGTCAACTGCGTGGACGCCCCGAGCATCTACGACGTGCCGAAGATTCTGTTCGACGAGGGACTGGACGCCTACGTCGTGCGCGAACTCGGCCTGCCGTTCCACGATGTGGATTGGGCCGAGTGGGAGGATCTGCTCGAGCGCGTGCACCACCCCAAGCATGAGGTGAACGTCGCCATCGTCGGCAAGTACATCGATCTGCCGGATGCCTACCTGTCCGTCACCGAGGCGATCAAGGCCGGCGGTTTCGCCAACTACGCCAAGGTCAACGTCAAGTGGGTCGCGGCCGACCTGTGCGAGACCTGGGAAGGTGCGAAGGCGGCGCTCAACAACGTCGACGGCATCGTGATCCCTGGCGGTTTCGGTATTCGCGGCATCGAAGGCAAGATCGGCGCGCTGAAGTTCGCCCGCGAGACTGGCCTTCCGGCGCTCGGCCTGTGCCTTGGACTCCAGTCCATGGTCATCGAGTATGCGCGCGACGTGCTCGGCCTTGAGGATGCCAACTCCACTGAATTCGAGCCCGATTGCAAGAACCCTGTCATCGCCACAATGGAAGAGCAGAAGGACATCGTCGCCGGCCACGGCGATATGGGCCACACCATGCGCTTGGGCTCCTACCCGGCGAACCTCGAGGAGGATTCCTTGGTCGCCCAGCTCTATGGCAGCACCCACGTGACCGAGCGTCATCGTCACCGTTATGAAGTCAACGTCAACTACAAGCAGCAGCTGCGTGACGGCGGCCTGCGGATTTCCGGCGAAAGCCCGGACGGCGAACTCACCGAGTTCGTGGAGCTTCCGCAGGATGTCCACCCGTTCTACGTGGGCACCCAGGCTCACCCGGAGTTCAAGTCCCGCCCGACCCGCCCGCATCCGCTGTTCGCGGGTCTGGTCAAGGCGGCCCTCGATCATCAGGCGGCCGACCAAGACTGACTGTGACTGACGTGCGAAACAGCCGGCATCATTGACCGGAACCACGAATGCGCCTGCACATCCAAAGTTGTGCAGGCGCATTCATTTCGACACGCCTACACGTGTCACCATCCGATTTCGCATGAGGCGTAGTTCGGACAACCCCTAGTTTTTTCCGTCCCTGTCTGTTAGGTTAGCGATGGAACAACGAATGAATGGAGGCAGCGTACGGTGGCGAGCGAACACACACCAAACGCCGCGGAAGACGTGGAGATGAGCCAGTATGTGGCTGACCGTTCCCGCGTCAACGAGGACAAGATCAAGCAGGATGACGAGATCATCAGCCAGTTCGGTGACTACAACTACGGCTGGCATGATTCCGACGCAGCCGGCGAAGCGGCGAAGAAAGGCATCGACGAGAACGTCGTAAGGGCCATCTCCGCCGACAAGCACGAGCCGCAATGGATGCTTGACATGCGTCTGCGCGGCTACAAGGCTTTCGTCGACAAGCCGATGCCCTCGTGGGGCGTTGATCTGAGCGGCTTCAACGCCGACGATTTCAAGTACTATGTCAAGCCGATCAAGGAGCAGGCGAAGCGTTGGGAGGATCTTCCCGACGATATCCGCAATACCTACGACAAGCTCGGCATTCCGGAAGCGGAGAAGAAGCGTCTAGTCTCCGGCGTCGCGGCGCAGTACGAATCCGAGGTCATCTACAATTCGATTCGCGATGATCTGAAGAAACAGGGCGTAATCTTCGTCGACACCGATACCGCGGTCCGCGAATACCCTGATTTGGTCCGCAAGTATTTCGGCAAGGTCGTGCCGCCGGAGGACAACAAGTTCGGCGCACTGAACACGGCGGCATGGTCGGGCGGCTCCTTCGTCTACGTACCGAAGGGCGTACACGTCGATATTCCACTCCAGGCCTATTTCCGCATCAACACGCCGAATATGGGCCAGTTCGAGCGCACGCTCATCATCGCCGACGAAGGCTCCTACGTGCATTACGTTGAAGGGTGCACCGCGCCGATATACTCCACAGACTCGCTGCACGCCGCCATCGTTGAAATAGTCGTCGAGAAGCATGCCCGCGTACGCTATACGACAGTGCAGAACTGGTCGAACAATGTGTACAACCTCGTCACTCAGCGCGCATACGTGCGTGAAGGCGGCACAATGGAATGGGTCGATGGCAACATCGGATCCAAGGCAACCATGAAGTACCCGGCATGCATCCTCGCCGAGCCGTATGCCAAGGCATCCACCATGTCCCTGGGTTTCGCCGGCAAGGGGCAGTATCAGGATACGGGCGCGAAGATGATTCATCTCGCCCCCCACACAAGCTCCACGATTGTGGCGAAGTCCATTTCACGCGGTGGCGGTCGTTCTGCTTATCGTGGACTCGTGAAAATCGTCGACGGAGCCGAAGGCTCGAGCTCGTCGGTCGTGTGCGATGCCCTGCTGGTTGATGATTTCTCTCGCTCCGACACGTATCCGCATGTCGATGTGCGCGAGGATGACGTATCCATGGCCCATGAGGCGACTGTTTCCAAGGTTTCCGAGGACCAGCTGTTCTATCTCATGAGCCGTGGTCTCGAAGAGAAGGAGGCCATGGGCATGATCGTCCGCGGCTTCGTCGAGCCGATCAGCCGCGAGCTGCCGATGGAATACGCGCTTGAGCTCAACAGGCTCGTCGAATTGCAGATGGAAGGATCGGTAGGCTGATCCATGGCAGAACAAGAGCAGAACACAATGCAGAACGTACAGGACGTACAATCGCAAACCCAGCCGAAGGATACGGAAATCAAGGTCCCGCGAGCCGACCCGCATGACCCGTATGCGTTCCCTGCGGCCATGCCGTCGAGTGCGGACCGTGAACCGCGGTCCTTCGAGGTGGACGACTTCAAGCAGCCGACCCGAAAACAAGAGGATTGGCGATACACGCCGATTGAACGCATCGAGGAATTCTTCGACGTGTTCGAGCCGAGCGGCAAAACGAGCATCGAAGTCACCGACACCGAGGGACGTCCCGTCGATGCCGGGCATGTTGATGTGACGCAGGTCGCGATGGGGGAGCAGCCCTCAGGAACCGTGATGATGCCGAACGACCGGGTTTCCGCGGTCGAATGGGCCAGCGGCAAGGCGGCTACTGTGGTACGCTTGCGCGGCGAAATCGACACGCCGGTGCTCGTGCATATCCATGGCGGCGGCAATGACCTTGATGCGGTCCATCTGGTCATCGTCGCAGAGGATCGTGCGCATGGCGATGTCATCGTCGAACATGACGGTCTCGCCCGTATCGCTGAAGGCGTGGAAATCTCCACGGGCGCGGATTCTCATATCTCCACGACCTTCGTGCAGGAATGGGATAAAGGCTCCAAACATGTGGGCAACCACCGCATCCGTGTCGGGGCGGGAGCCTCGTTGCGGCATTCCGTGGTGACGCTCGGCGGTGACGTCGTGCGTATCCGCATGGATCAGGATTTCGGCGGCGCCCAAGGCGATCTCAACATGCTCGGCATCTATTTCGCCGACCCGGGCGAGCATATCGAGCATCGGACGATGGTCGTGCACAACTATCCTGAGTGCAAGTCCCGCGTCGTGTACAAGGGTGCGTTGAGCGGCAAGGGCGCGCATTCCACATGGGTTGGCAACGCGCTGATTGAGCCGACCGCCCCGGGCACGGACTCCTACGAGCTCAACAGGAATCTGGTGCTTACCCCGGGTGCCATCGCGGATTCCGAACCGAACTTGGAAATCGAGAACGGCAATATCGTCGGTGCAGGCCATGCCAGCTCGGTCGGCCGTTTCGACGACGAGGAACTGTTCTATCTCGAATCTAGGGGCATCAGCGAAACCGAGGCGCGCAAACTGGTGGTCCAAGGATTCTTCGCGGAACTCGTCGAGGAAATCGGCGTTCCCGCCATCGCACAGCACCTGATGAATGTGATCGACCGTCGCCTGGCACGTGGCGAGAACGCGGCCATGCAAGCCGTATTGGAGGAAAAGTAACATGCAGCATACTCTCGAAATCAAGGACCTCTACGCCTCTGTAGAAACCAAGGAGGGACGCAAGCAGATCCTCAAGGGGGTCAATCTGACTGTCCATTCGGGGGAGACCCATGCGATCATGGGCCCCAACGGCTCCGGCAAGTCCACCCTCGCCTACACGCTGGCAGGTCACCCGAAGTACGAAGTCGATTCCGGCCAGGTGTTGCTTGACGGCGTGGACATCCTCAAGCAGACGCCGGATGAGCGAGCCAAGGAGGGCCTTTTCCTCGCCATGCAGTACCCGGTCGAGGTGCCCGGCGTATCCATGACCAACTTCCTGCGCACCGCGAAGACTGAGGTTGATGGGAAGGCTCCCTCTATCCGCACGTGGACCAAGGAACTCAACGAGGCGATGAAACGGCTACGCATGGACCCGAAGTTCGCGATGCGCTCCGTCAATGAAGGGTTCTCCGGCGGTGAGAAGAAGCGCGCTGAGGTGTTGCAGCTCGAACTGCTCAAGCCGAAGTTCGCCATCCTCGACGAAACCGATTCCGGCTTGGACGTCGACGCCTTGCGCATTGTGTCCGAAGGCGTGAACCGTGCCAAGGAGAACACCGATCTGGGCATTCTCATGGTCACCCACTACACGCGTATCCTCAAGTACATCAAGCCGGATATCGTCCATGTCTTTGCCGACGGTCATTTTGTCAAGACCGGAGGCCCGGAGCTTGCCGACGAGCTGGAGGAGAACGGCTATGACGAGTACTTGCCGGAAGGCAGTACGGAATCGGCGTCGGCCTGAACAATCTGAAAGACAAGGATCACAATGGCAGATGTTGATTTCGCTGCAATCAGGCAGCAGTTCCCGATTCTTGACCAAGAGATCCACGGTCATCCGCTGGTCTATCTGGACTCCGCCGCGACCTCGCAGAAGCCGCAGTGCGTGATCGACGCCGAAAGCGAGTTCTACCGCACCATCAACGCAGGTGTCCACCGCGGTGCCCACGAGTTGGCTGCCCGCAGCACGATGGCGTTCGAAGAGGCGCGTGCCAAGGTCGCACGCTTGGTCGGTGCCAACAGCGAGGAAGGCGAGGAGGAAATCGTTGTCACCGCAGGTGCGACCGCGGGATTGAACCTACTGGCGACCGCGTTCGGCAATGCGAGCCTCGGCCGCGGCGGCAAGGCGGCCCAACGATTCGCTTTGAAGCCCGGCGATGAGATTGTGGTCTCCAAAGCAGAACACCATTCGGTGCTGCTGCCGTTCCAGGAGCTCGCCTACCGTACCGGAGCAACCCTCAAATGGTTCGATCTGACCGAGGACGGACGCATCCGTTCTGACACCGCCGATCAGGTCATCACCGAACGCACGAAGGTCGTCGCAATCACCCATGTGGGCAACACCACGGGCGCCATTACGGATATCGTGCCGATTGTCCGCCGCGCCCATGAAGTGGGGGCGGTCTTCATTCTCGACGCCTGCCAGTCCGTACCGCATCTCAAGGTTGATTTCCATGCGATGGATGTTGATTTCGCCGCGTGGAGCGCCCACAAGATGTATGGCCCGACCGGCGTGGGCTTCCTGTATGGCAAGCGTGAACTGCTCGAGGCGTTGCCGCCGGCCAATTTCGGCGGATCCATGGTCGAATTGGCGTGGATGGACAAGCCGGCAGAATATATGGCCCCGCCTGCACGTTTTGAAGCCGGGACCCAGCCCGTCGCCCAGGTGGTGGCAGCCGGCGTTGCCGCCGACTGGATGCGTGCGATTGGTATGGAGAACATCGAAGCGCATGAGAAGGCCATCGCCGGCGAACTGCTGAAACTCGGCGATATTGATGGGGTCCGGATCTTGGGACCGCGTGAAAATGTCGATCGTATCGGTACCGTGGCATTTGATGTCCAGGGCGTCCACCCGCATGATGTCGGCCAGTTCATCGATTCGCTGGGTATCGCAATCCGCGTCGGCCATCATTGTGCCCAGCCGGTGCACCGTCACTTCGGGCTGTATGCCTCCAACCGTGCATCCACCGGCGTGTACAACAGCGTTGAGGATGCGCAGGCCCTAGTCGAAGCGGTTTCTAAGGTCAGGCCGTTCTTCAAGGTCTGATGCCAAGGCTGGTGGACATTCGAAGCATGTTACATGCGTGCCCGACCGGTCTGACGGGTATGCCCAATTCGCAGTCGATGAATGCGCTTTGGGCGTATCCCTTATCAGGTATGGTGGTAACGCCTCTGCGGGGGTATGATATGCCCCCGCAAGCATGTAAGCGAGAGTAGGGAACAGGCATGAGTGATGATTTCGGCATGAGCGGCGATGACCTCGAGCAGATGTATCAGGAGGTCATTCTCGAAGCGGCTCGCGATCCGCACGGGAAAGCGCATTTCGCGCCGGATTTGGCCCAAGAGAACGATACCGCGACCGGCCAGTCCTCGCTCGACCAAGGTGAGGCGAGCGTACGCCAGAACCACGAATACTGCGAAACAGGGCAATCCCACCAATTCAACCCGACGTGTGGGGATGAGGCGACCATCCGTGTCGAAGTCTCGCAGGACGAGCCGCATCGCATCGAACAGCTCGAGTGGGATGGCCACGGCTGTTCGATTTCCCAGGCGAGCCTGTCGGTGATGACCGATCTGGTCGAAGGCAAAACCGTCGATGAGGCCATGAACCTGGGCACAACATTCCACAAACTCATGGAATCCCGAGGCAAGGGGCTTGCCGATGACGCCGAGAACGAACAGCTTGAGGATGCTGTGGTGTTCCAAGGCGTTTCGAAGTATCCTATGCGTATCAAATGTGCGTTGCTCGGCTGGGAAGGCATGAAAGATGCCGTCGCCAAGGCCTTGGCCTCGCAAGACAAGACACCTGCCGGCGAAGCCGACTGAGCCGATAAGGAGCAAGATGACAGATCAGGGCAATCTGGTCCCCGAACCACAATCCACGATTTTCGATACCGTTTCTCAAGCTTTGGGCAATGACAACGCCGCGCGCAAGGTCATGGCCAATCCGCAGCTGCTAGGCGCGTTGGGTGCCCAGACCGACAGCACGTCCGATACCAAGCCGGGGAATGACACAGCATCCGAAGGCGACCGTTGCGCGTGTGGCAAGCACAGCAAGCAGGAATGCAAGCACAGGGACGAGACGGACAACGAGGATGATATCCCGCTGGTCGCTGTGGACGATATTGGCCGTGCAACCGCCGCGGACGTGAAAGAAGCACTGCACCAAGTCATTGATCCCGAACTCGGCATTGATGTCATCGACCTCGGCTTGGTGTACGGCATCGAAATCGATAATCTTGGACGCGCAATCATCACGATGACCCTTACCACGCCGGCGTGCCCGCTGACGGAACTCATCGAGGACGAATGCGCGAGCACGCTCGCCGGGCTCGTCGAGGAATTCCGCATCGACTGGACCTGGCAGCCGCGCTGGGCCGTGGACAAAATCACCCCTGAGGGGCGTGAACAGCTTGCGGCCATCGGGTTCAATCTCGATGCCATGCCGCAATATTGATCGTCACAAGGCGCACGCCGTATACGAACCCGGTGCCGATATGCTTCCTTGCCGCCTTTCATCAGGCAGCGGGAAGCATTACTGTTTGCAGCGCTGTATTCTGTATCGCGTACGTCAGTGCTTGACCCGTGTCGCATAGAACGCGACCGCGCTGGAAGCTGCCACATTGAGGCTGTCCACGCCGTGGCTCATCGGGATTTTCACGGTGAGATCCGCATGGGAGATTGTGCGATGGGACAACCCGTCGCCTTCTGTGCCGAAAATCAAGGCGAGCTTGTCGATATGGTCGGGGGACGCTGGATCATTGTCGAGCCGACGGACAAGCTCATCGAGGCTGATGGAATCGTCATCCAAAGCCATTGCCGCCGTGGCGAACCCCAGCTCACGGAGCTGGGCGAGACCTTGGACCGGCCAGAAATGCGTGTCATCGCCGCCGATGCGCGTCCACGGCACTTGAAACACCGTGCCCATGGACACGCGGGCCGCCCTGCGGTAGAGCGGATCGCCGCACGAGGGCGTCACGAGCACCGCATCCACGTCAAGCGCAGCGGCTGAACGCATCAGAGCCCCGACATTGGTGTGATCGACGATGTTTTCCATGACGGCGATGCGGCGAGCGCCACGGCAGACCTCTTCGACGCTCGGCAGTGGCCAACGTTTCATCGCCGACAGCGCACCGCGGTGCAGACGGTATCCGGTCAGCCGTTTGAGTTGCTCGGGGCTGGCTACATACACGGGGATATCCGGCCCCCAATGCTGGTCGATGTATTCGAACTCGTCGCTCATGCCAGCGATCCATGGCTCTTCCACCAGCAGGGAGATTGGTTCACGGCCTGCGGCGAGTGCACGGTCGATGACTTTGGGGGATTCGGCGATGAACAACCCCTTTGCGGGTTCAAGGCGGTTGCGGAGCTGGAGTTCGGTGAGATTGGTGTAGGCGGCGATGCGCTCGTCGTCGATGTTGTCCACATGAATCAGCCGCATGAAAACAGGATCTCCCTTGTCTCGATAGTGATGGCGTGCCGGTTCGCCTGTGTATCGTGGTGTGTTCCGAAGGCGTGGCGCGTCGTTTCCTTTATTGCATCATAGTATGCGGGCGCCTTGGCCGTGCGATGTCAGGCGTATCGTCCCATGGCCCGTGACAGCAGCGACAACGCGACCGGCCCTGCGGTGGACGCGCGCAGGATATTATGCCCGAGCAACGTGCACATGGCTCCAGCATCGGCGAATTGACGCGCTTCCTGCTCACTGATTCCGCCTTCTGGCCCGACGACGACATTGACCGTGCGGGTACGACCGTCTTCAATGCAGCGTTGTTCCATATGCGCGACCGCCTGTTCGATCTGCTCCCAGTTGGCTGTCGCATCCTGGTGCAGGACGATGACGATATCGCCGAATACCATCGCCCGGCGGCAGACGGCCACGAGCTGCTTGCTGGAGATGCAATCGTCAAGCTGCGGCCGCCATGCCCGGCGTGACTGTTCTGTTGCGGCATCGATGGTTTGTGACCATTTGCGATCGCTCCGTCCGCGTTTCCATTTGGCGATGGAGCGGTCCGCCTGCCAAGGGATAACCGTATCGACCCCGATCTGGGTGGCCATGTCGATTGCCTGCTCGTCATGTCCGGTTTTTGCGAGCGCCTGGATGAGCGCGAGTCGGGTGACAGGCGGCTCCTCTTTGCTGAACGCGCTGACTTGCGCTTGTCCCTGTTCGGCGTCGACCAGTGTGGTGTGGATGCGCAGTCCATGGCCGTCAGACAGCTGGAGTGTGTCACCGTCGTGCAGGCGCATGGCTTGGATGGCGTGGCGTCTGATGGACTTGGGTAGCGTGATGTTCCATCCTTCACGCAGCGAGTCGGTGTTCACCGGCGCGTCGTCGGATTCGGGGTGCAGCAGAAACAGCGGATCAGTCATGGTTGCAAGGCTATCACTGGGTCAGGTTCCGCAGCTTGTGCGCGGTGTGGCCATGTTTGTCATTCTGTTGGAATGTGCAGGCGGCACAGGGCAGATTGTCGCTACTCAGGAAAACGACACGCCCAAGAGGGGTCTGATTTGCGTCAGGCTTGCGTCATGCTATAGTTTCTTTCTGTTGCTTCAAGGCACATGTCCGGGTGGCGGAATGGTAGACGCGCTAGCTTGAGGTGCTAGTGCCTATTTTAAACGGGCGTGCGGGTTCAAGTCCCGCTCCGGACACAAGCAAGGCTTCCGAAAGGAAGCCTTTTTTGTTATCGGCGTGAATGTCATCGCTTATCCGAACGGTTCAATAGTATGGGAGCTGACGGTGTACAGCATGTACAACGACCCATTCGGTAAGGAGTGTGTATGAGCCAGTCCGATGATTGCCTGTTCTGCAAGATCATTGCGGGGGAAATTCCGAGCACCAAGGTGTACGAGGACGACACGGTGTACGCGTTCAAGGACATCGCGCCGAAAGCCAAGGTGCATGTTCTGATCGTGCCACGCAAGCATTACGCGAATGCCGCTGAACTTGCCAAGGCTGACCCCAAGACACTCGCCCATATTGTCGAAGTCGCCCAGCATATCGCCGATGATGCTTTCCACGGCGCCTATCGCTTGGTGTTCAATACCGGTAAAGACGCTGGCCAATCGGTCTTCCACGTCCATGCCCATGTCCTGACCGGCCAGAAGTTCGAGGAGTAGGTTTCGGCAAGTGGCTACCACTACCCGCGTTGTTACGGTTCCCCCCGAGCTTGATCCCGTCGCCGTGTTCGGCCCGATTGACGAAGTCATTCGCGTAGTTGAGCAGGCGTTTCCGGAGCTGACCATTCTCGTGCGCGGCAATCGGGTCGCAATCGTATCCAGATCGAAGCAGACCGAAGCCCAGGCCGCACAAGCCGAAGAGGTCATGCACACCTTGATCGACGAGGCGTATACCGCGCCTATGGATGCTGACACGGTACGCCGTCTGCTTGACCGCCGCGTGCTACGCAATGGAGCACGATCGCAGCGTATGGATGATGTCCGTAAATTCGGAGCCGCTGCCGCGGTGCCTCGGAATGCCATGGTCGAGTCGGGTAGCCGAATCGACCAGGACCGCCGCCGTGCCCATGTGCCGGGTGTCATCACTTTCGCCGCCGGTGTTCCGGTCCGTCCCAAAACCCCGGGGCAGATCGCCTATGTCAATACGATTGAATCCAATACGATCACCTTCGCCATCGGCCCTGCCGGCACTGGAAAGACCTATCTCGCCGTGGCGAAGGCCGTCAGGGCCTTCCAGGACGGTGAAGTCCGTCGAATCATCCTCACGCGTCCTGCGGTCGAGGCGGGGGAGAATCTCGGCTTCCTGCCCGGCACGTTGAGCGAGAAGGTCGATCCTTACCTGCGGCCGTTGTATGATGCGCTCTCCGATATGCTCGGCGCAGAACAGTTGCACCGGCTTATGGATGACGGCACGATCGAGGTGGCCCCGCTTGCATATATGCGCGGCCGTACGCTCAACGACGCTTTCGTCATCCTCGACGAGGCACAGAACACGACCGAACAGCAGATGAAGATGTTCCTGACCCGTCTGGGGTTCAACACCAAGATGATCATCACGGGCGATATTACGCAGGTCGATTTGACCGTGCCGCGTTCCGGCCTCGCAACAATCGAAGACATTCTGCATGGCATCAACGGTATCGCCTTCGCACACTTGGCTTCCGAAGACGTGGTACGTCACGCGCTCGTCGGAAAAATCGTCCAGGCGTATGATCGGCATGCCGCCATCGCCGGGGACCATGGCAGACGCAGGCATCGCAGGAACGATACGCCGCACGGCCCGGCCGGACGTACGGAAGAGCACAACAGCGAAGCCGCCAGGCAGAACGCCCAAGACGGCGATGAGAACCTCGGCGCAGCTGACAGCAAAACCCACAACCTTTCCGATCATGAGGAGCATAACAACGTATGAGCGTTGATGTAACCAATGAAACTGTGTGGAACATCGACCCGGAGGTCTTCTCCCAGCTCGGTGTGTGGGTGATGAGCCAGATGCGCGTGAGCATCCAATCGGATCTGACGATCCTGTTCGTCGATCCCGACCCCATCGCACAGTTGCATGAACGCTGGATGAATCTGCAAGGTCCGACCGATGTGATGAGCTTCCCGATGGATGAATTACGTCCGGGCGACGGATCAACCGAAATGGAGGGAGTGCTCGGCGACATCGTCATATGCCCGTGGGTGGCGAGGCAACAGGCCCTTGCCGCCGGCCATAGCACCATGCAGGAAATGATGCTGCTGACCATCCACGGCATCCTCCACCTTCTTGGATACGACCATGTGACCCCTGAACAGGAACGTCAGATGTTCGGTTTGCAGCGCCAGTTGCTGCTCACCTATATGGCGGTTCGTCAAGTGGATGTCCCGCCGGCGACCCTGCCTTCCGGGGCGCGTGACATGCTTGCGGAATATGATGCCGGCCATGCTCGGTCTGGGGCTGCAGGCCGAACGGATGATGCGCATCATCAGTGACTGTGTAGCTGACATGTATTACAGTAAGACTGTTGGCGTGACGCCGATGGCCAGCTTGGTTCAGGGGGAATGAAATGCCTGATATGACTACGATTGTCTTGATTGCGTTGCTGGCCGTGGTAGCGGCGCTTCTGGTATGGCTGTCTTTGTCGATGGCAGCGGCGGAAGGCGCGGTGTCACGCGTCACTCGAGCCAGTCTGAACAATCGGATTTTGGAAGTCCAGACCGACCAGGAACTCACGCAGTTCTCACGCATGAAGAAAATCGATAAGATCCACAAGGTGCAGAGGCTTATCGCCGACCGGTTCGCCACATCGGGATCTTGTGCTTTCTTCCGTATCGTGTGCAACGTGTTCGACGGCGTGCTGGTGGCGAGCATCGTGTCTTTGTGCGGCGGTGTGCTGTGGGTGCAGCTGGTCAGCGGCATCGTGGCGGGCGTGTTTATCGGTGTGGTCTCCATCCTTGTCCGTCCTCGTTCCGCGGGTGCCGTCAAACCGGTCGATATCATGCTCAGGCACGTGCGTGTCGTGGGATTGGCTGTGGCGTTGACCCCGTTCGCCAAGGTTGGCGGCGACAAAGTCAACAAACGGCATCATCATGAGCAATCCGAACTGTCCGACGACGAGGAACTGGAGAAGTTGCAGCTCGAACAGGGGCGCGCAACCATCGATCGGCTGGTGGAAGCCAATGATTTCGACCCGGAAGTCTCCGAGATGCTGCGCAATGTACTGACCTTGTCTGAGACGCTGACCCGCGAAATCATGGTGCCGCGCACCGATATGATCTGCATCGAACGCGGCCAAAATCTTCAGGATTTCCTGCAATTGTGCTCCAGATCCGGGTTCTCCCGGGTCCCGGTCATCGGCGATGACGTTGACGATCTGGTCGGTATGGCCTACCTCAAGGATGCCGTACGCGCCACGGCCTTTAATCCTGATGCGATGACCCGCGATGTGGAAAGCATCATCCGCAATCCTATGCTTGTTCCGGAATCCAAGCCGGTCGATGACCTGTTCCACGAAATGCAACGTACACGGCAGCATGTCGCAATCGTGGTGGACGAATACGGCGGCATCGCCGGCATGGTCACCATCGAGGACACCATCGAGCAGATCGTCGGCGAACTTGAGGATGAGCACGACCGCACCCAGCACAGCGAACCTGAGCAAATCGGCGAACATACCTGGCGTATGCCCGCGAGGACGCCAATCGCCGATCTGGAGGATATTTTCGAGGTCGATATCGACGAGGACGATGTCGATACGGTCTATGGGTTGCTCACCAAACTGCTTGGTCGTGTCCCGATTGTCGGTGCTTCGGCGGTCACCCGTGGACTGCGCCTGACCGCAGTGGATTCGGCAGGAAGACGCAAAAAGGTCTCGACAATCGTCGTCGAACCGGCACACGTCGAGCCCGGCGAGGACACTGGTGGACAACAGCAAATCGGCGGTCAGCACGTCAATGACCGACATGACACGGAGCAGGACGGCCATCCATCCCAAGACGGACAGGACAACACCGCCAACCGCCACGAACAAGGAGCAGCATGAGCGAAAGCGATACCAGTACCGGACACGAACCGGCCCAACACGAGCCCGTCAAGGGTCACGACGTCTACCGGTCGGGATTCGTCGCGGTCGTAGGACGGCCGAATGTCGGCAAATCCACGTTGATGAACGCTTTGGTCGGCACACAGATTGCCATTGCCTCATCAAGGCCGGAAACGACCCGAAAAGCAATACGCGGCATCGTCACAACCGATAACGCCCAGCTGGTGTTGGTCGATACGCCTGGTATCCACCGCCCGCGGACTTTGCTCGGTCAGCGGCTCAATGATGTCGTTGAGGAATCCCTCGCTGATGTCGACGAAATCGCGTTCCTGCTTCCCGCCGACCAGGAAATCGGTCCCGGCGACAAACGTATCCTCAGCCGGTTGCGCTCTCAATTCGCCAAAAAACGCGATGACGGCAGCTTCGCATGGAAGATTCCGCTGATTGCAATTGTCACGAAAATCGATGAGCTCAATCGTCAGGAGCTGATCGAGAAACTCATCCAGGTCAATGAATTTGCCGATTTCACGGATATCGTCCCCGTCAGCGCCCTTGAGCACGACAATGTGTCTGAAGTGCGGGACGTCTTGATCGAGAACATGCCCGAAGGCCCGCAAATGTACCCGGCGGAACAGCTGACCGAGGAAAAGCCCGAATCAACTATCGCCGAACTTGTGCGTTGGGCTTTCCTTGAGGAGCTTGACGACGAACTGCCCCATTCGCTCGCGGTCGTCGTGGACAGCATCGAGTACCCCGACCCCGATGACCCCGAGAGCGACGGCAAAGCCCATGTTCTGGTTTCGATTTATGTCGAACGCGACTCGCAGAAGCCGATAATCATCGGTCACAAGGCCGAGCATCTGGTCAAGGTGCGCAAGAAACTGCGTACGCCAGTCAATCGTATCGTCGGTCAGAAAGCGAAACTCGACCTGCATGTCAAGGTCGCCAAGGACTGGCAGTCCGACCCGAAGAAGCTCGAACGACTTGGATTCTGATCCGGGACTCCAGTCGAGTCCCGGATCCGTCTGCACGCTTGCGTGGCAAGAGGTCTTAAAGATCCTGCCGTGAGCACGAAGTCAAGCGCCGAACGCGTACAACAACGATGATGGCCCGGCCCCAATAGCGGGGACCGGGCCATCATCATAACCGTCGCGAGGCTGCTCTTACTTACTGCTGCTTGCGCTTGGTGTACATCTGCGTGTTGAGCAGGGTCGCATACCGCTTGATGACCTTCGGGCGAATCACCTTCATCGAAGCGGTGAGCAGGCCGTTCCCCTGGGTGAATTCCTCGGGCAGGATAATGAACTTGCGTACGGATTCAGCGCGGGAGACGCCTTCGTTGGCCAGATCGACATATTTCTGGACTTCGGCGCGGACCACGGCGTTTCCGGCCGCCTCCTGCATCGACATGTCGGCGTTGAGCCCCTTGGATTTGAGCCAAGGACGCAGGGAATCCTCGTCAAGCGTGATAAGCGCCGAAATGAACGGACGCTTGTCGCCGAGCACCAGGGCCTGCGAAACAAATTCGCACCGCTGGATGGTTTCCTCGATCGGGCCGGGGGAGACGTTCTTGCCACCGGCGGTGATAATCAGATCCTTCTTGCGGCCGATGATGTACAGGAATCCATTATCGTCGAGATGACCCAAATCGCCGGTCGCATACCAACCATCCTGGGTGAAGGACGTTTCCGTCGCTTCCTCGTTCTTGTGATAGGCGTGGAACACCGACGCGCCCTTGACCTGAATCTCATTGTCGTCAGCGAGACGAATTGAGAAGCCTGGGAACGGGATACCAACGGAACCTTCATGGAACGGAACACCCAACGGATTGAATGCGCAGGGGGCGGTGGTTTCGGTCAGACCGTAGCCTTCATACACCGGGATACCAGCGCCGCGGAAGAAGGCGAGCAAATCCGGATCCAGCGGGGCGCCGCCGGTGACAATCCACTTGGCGCGGCCGCCGAGCACCTCTCGCAAGGACTTGTACACCAGCGGGTCGTAGGCAGCACGCTCCACACGCGTGAGCGTCGAAGCCTTGCCTTGATCGCTGATCTCCTTCATGAACTTCTGCGCGGTGACCACCGAAGCGGCGAACATGACACCCTTAGCGCCATGACCAGCCTTCTGCGAAGCGGCGTTGTAAATCTTCTCGAGGACACGCGGCACCACGATCATCACCGACGGACGGGAAACCTGCAAATCGCCGATCATGGTCTTGATGCCTTCGGCGATGTAGATATGCAGCTGGCTCGCCACGCAGATGTAGTTGATTGCACGGGCGAAAGAATGCGCCTGCGGAAGGAACAACAGAATCGTGTTCTTTTCGTCGTGCAACAGGTCAGGCATGTAGTCCGGCAGGTTGAGCGCGGTCGCACAATAATCCTCATGCGTCATCTCCACGCCCTTCGGCGCGGCGGTCGAACCGGACGTATACACGATTGAGCACAGATCGGTTTTCTTCACCGAATCGATGCGGGCGTCAAGCTCCTCATCGCTGACCGCGTCCGCATACGCCTGCAGCTCGTACAGGCCGCCGGTTTCGAAGCAGAAGATCTGCTCGAGCGTGGGGCATTCCTCCATCGCGCCGTCAGCCTTGTCACGCATGTCAGTGGTCTGTACGACCAAGAAGCGTGCATCGGAATTATCCACGATATTGCGGATCTGCTCCGCAGAATCAGTGTCATAGATGGTGGCCAACACGCCGCCGCACGCCATCACCGCCGCGTCGAACACATCCCACTCATAAGAGGTGCGGCACATGAACGCGACGCCGTCGCCCTTCTTCAGCCCATAATGCATGAGGCCCTTGGCCGTCACGCGCACCTCATGAAGGAATTCGTTGGCGGTTTTCGTCGTCCATTCGCCGTTGACCTTGAATGTGTACAGCGGCTTGTCGCCCATGCGCTTGGCGCGGTCGGCATAGATATCGTAGATGCTCCAACCGTCGTCCAGTGGAGGATTGCCGGCGGTGGAGGCTGTCAGACAACCCGTCTTCTGGTCGATGAACGTGGTTGTGGGATACCCTGGCCCCCATTCTGCGCTGTTTGGCAGATTGACCGGCATATCCGCGACTTCGATATCCTGCGGATCGATGTAGTCAGGATCGCCCGGCTGGTCGTCACTGACCGGATGGGTGAAATCCCCGCCAAGGCGCAGCGCCTTACGGGTGACTCTCATCGTTTGGTCCTTGATGGAATTGAGTAGGGACACGTCTCGCTCCTTGGCATTCACTTCAGCTATCAACCTTGTCATGATAGTCGAAAAAATCCCCCCCGTCACCTTACGGTTGCGTAGCTGAAGCGGCCGCAGGGCCGGCAGACGGAAGGACCGGCATCAACACCGGAGAAATAGGGTAGACTGTGCCCGTACCCCACGTACGCAATAGTAATGAAGCTAGAAAGGGCTGCTATGGCTGAACAACCAGAAGCCGGCGTGCAGTTCGGTGTCTTCAACGAGACGACCGAGCATGAACGGCGTGTGGCACTGACGCCTGACACTGTCGCAAGGCTGCGCAAAAAAGGCGTCGGATGTCTGATCGAACAGGGAGCGGGACTTGCCGCGCAATATACGGATGCCGATTACGAACGTGCCGGCGCTCGCGTGTGCGACCGGCAAACGGTGCTTGCCACGTGTGACGCCTTCGGATTCGTATCCCGGCCGGATGCCACGCTGGTTACCGCGATGCGTCCGGGGCAATGGGTTATCGGCATGCTCGGATCCTTCACCGATGACGCGTATATCGCGTCTCTTGCGCAGGCCGGACTGACCGCCGTCGCCATAGAACGCCTGCCCAGGCAGCTGAGCGCGGCGCAATCCATGGACGAGATGACCTCGCAGAATTCCGTCATGGGCTACAAGGCGGCACTCGTCGCAGCAAACGCCTACCAGTCCTTCCTTCCCATGATGACCACCGCAGCGGGCACCATCCGTCCTGCGAAGGTGCTGGTGTTGGGCGCTGGCATCGCCGGGCTCCAAGCAATCGGCACCGCCCGTCGACTCGGCGCGGTCGTCACTGCGTATGATGTCCGTCCGGCGTCCAAAGGCGAAGTCGAGTCCCTGGGCGCAAAATTCCTCGATCTCGGTCTTGATTTCTCAGCCGGCCAAGGGCAGGGCGGCTACGCACGTCAGCTCACCAAGGAGGAGCAGGCGGCGCAGCAGGCTGCGGTTGATGAGAAGGCAGCCCAGTTCGACATCGTGATCACCACCGCGAAAGTTCCCGGCCGCAAGCCGCCGATGCTGCTCACGGCGGCCGGCGTCAAGGCGTTGCATCGCGGAGCGGTTATCGTCGATTGCGCTGCGAGCGACCTTGGCGGCAATGTCGAAGGCTCTGTGGTCGGCACGCAAGTCACCGAAGGCGGTGTCACCATCATCGGAGCACCATATCTGGCATCTGATGTCGCGAACACAGCTTCGAACCTGCTGTCGCGCAATGTGGCTGACGTGCTGTCCCACTTCGTGCGCGACGGGCGTCTGAGAACGGTCGCCGGGGACGAGCTGGACGACGCCCTTGTGGTCGCCGGGCTCGAAGCGTCCGAAACCGAAGAATCAGGAAAGAAAGGGGAGTGACCCATGGATCCGCTTGTTGTATCCATCACGTTGTTCGTCCTGGCGTTGCTCATCGGCGTCGAAGTCATCGGCAAAGTGCCGGCGACGCTGCACACGCCGCTGATGTCAGGCGCGAATTCGATTCATGGCATCGTAATTGTAGGCGTGGTCATCGTCGCTGCGCAGGCGAATTCGCCGCTTGCATACGTGTTCGTGTTCCTCGCCGCGGTACTGGGCACGATGAACGTCGTCGGCGGATATGTGGTCACCGATCGCATGCTCGAGATGTTCAAGAGCTCCAAACCCACGAAATCCGCGGATGATTCCGACGCTGACGAGGAGGCCGGCAAGTGAACGCCATCGATACCGTAGCCTGGTTCGTATATCTGCTCTCGGCCGTGATGTTCGTCATCGGCCTGCACTTCATGAATTCACCGAAAACCGCCCGTCGCGGCAACCAGATCTCCGCCGTCGGCATGGTGATCGCCGTAATCATGGCTTTCGTACACTTGTTCGCCACTGGATACCGTTCTAGTATCGCGATCATCCTGTTGCTGCTGGGTATTGCGATCGGCGCGGTCGCCGGTGTCGTCAGCGCGAAAAAGGTGAAAATGACCGACATGCCGCAGCTGGTGTCGATTTTCAATACCGTCGGTGGCGGAGCAGCCGCACTGGTCGCGCTCAACGACATTCTCACCCCCGCCAAGGTGCCAGGGCTGGTGGTGTTGATCACCGCCGGGCTCGGCGTGGTTATCGGCTCGGTCACCTTCACCGGTTCATTGATCGCGGCAGGCAAGTTGCAAGGCGTGAAGTTCCTGCGCAAGCTGACGTTGCCCGGCAAAGGCTTCCTCAACGTGCTGTTCATCGTGCTGACCATCGCGTCCTTCGTGATGCTATGCGTGCAGCCTGGGCAACGCTTGCTGTGGGCGGTGCTCACCACAGTGTTCGCACTGGTGTACGGTCTGGTCTTCGTCATCCCGATCGGTGGCGCCGACATGCCGGTGGTCATCTCCGTGCTCAACGCGTGCACGGGTACCGCTGTAGCGATGAGTGGCTTGGCCATTGACAACGTCGCGCTCATCGTCGCCGGCGCCCTCGTGGGTGCCGCCGGCGTGACCCTGTCGATTCTCATGGCCCAAGCGATGAACAGGCCGCTGCATAGCGTGCTCGCCGGCGGATTCGGAGGCGCTTCGAACGCATCCGCCAACGACAACGGCCCCGAAGGCACCATGAAAGAGACCACGGCAGACGATGTCGCCGTCCAGCTCGTGTATGCGCAGAAGGTCATCTTCGTCCCCGGCTTCGGCCTCGCCCAGGCGCAGGCCCAACGCGAGCTCGCCGACCTCGGGGAGCTGCTCAAGGAGCATGGCGTGGAAGTGTCCTACGCGATTCACCCGGTCGCCGGCCGTATGCCGGGACATATGAACGTGCTGCTCGCCGAGGCGAACGTCCCGTATGACGAACTGGTGGACCTTGATGACATCAATCCGCAGTTCCCATCCGCCAATGTGGCTCTGGTCGTCGGCGCGAACGACGTGACCAATCCTGCGGCCCGCCGCCCTGGGACACCGGTTTCGGGCATGCCGATCCTCGACGTTGACCAGGCACAGCATGTGGTGGTCATGAAGCGCGGACGAGGACGCGGGTACGCTGGCATAGAGAACGAGCTGTATTTCGAAGACAACACGCAGATGCTGTTCGGCGATGCGAAAGCCGGACTGCAAGCCGTGATCGCGGCCGTCAAGGAGCTGTTGGCCTGATGTGTGTCCGCGCCTTGGAACACTGACAGGGAAAACTCCAGTGGACGGGGTTGCGCGTGTACCGCGACTCGGAAAACGGGCTTGGATACGACTGCTCATAGCGGTGTATCCAAGCCCGTTTGCTTTCCGCATCGGACGAGTGTCCAAAATCGCAACCATGATGTGGACATTCTGAATAGTGGTTTCTCGCCGGTTGGTAGCATCTCAATTACATCATCAAGGTTATCGTCCGCTACGGGAAAGCCCTCCGGTTCTTGGGCTTCCGGGTAGGTTTCATGTCCAGCTCGACAGCGTGACGGCGCACCAGAACACTGCTGGCCAAAAGCCGGTTCGTGTGTGTGATTTGGCGGTGTCGGCAAGTCCGTTCAAACGGCGGGCATGACGCGCCGCCTTTTCTTTTCGTCGCAAAGTTCGACGCCGCAAAGGGTCAGGCTATCCGCAACCCTTCTTCGACGATGGACTGCACCATACGCCAGTAGGTGTCCGGGTCTTTCACCGACGACAACGTATGTCCGGCGCCCGTTACGCTGAGCGTGAGACAATGCCGCCCGTGATAGGCGCTGACGATCCTGTCCATGAATTCATGCGGCACCAATTGGTCGGCTGTCCCGTGCACGCACAGCATCGGCACGTGGATACGCGACGTTGCACGCACGCAGTCGCCGTCAGTCAGCCCAAATCCCGCATGAATACGGCAGATGACGCTCATAGCGCCAAACATGGGTAGTCCGACAATCCGCGGCAACCTGAGCATCGACTTGGTCACATACCGCATCTCGTCGCTGATGCCTGAGTACCCACTGTCCTCGATCACCGCCTTCACCTGTGCAGGAAGATCAGGCTCGCCCGCGGCGAGCATCACCGCCGCGGCGCCCATCGAGTTGCCATGCAGAATGATCTGCGCATCTGGATCGCCTCTGACCACAAGATTGATCCAACGCATCACATCACGCCGGTCAAGATACCCCATGCCGACATATCTTCCTTGGCTGCGCTCATGTGCCCGCAAAGCGGGTAGCAGTACTGTGCATCCCATACGCGCGTACCGCAACGCGTATCTCGCCATTTCCTGCGGTTCCCCGCAAAAACCATGGCAGCATATCGCGTACAGATGCGGCTTCGGATCAAGCCTGTCGGGATCCAACACCCATGCGTGCAGACGCAATCCGTCTTCGCTGTAAGTAGTCAGGGACTGACGGGTCGCCTGGAACCACTGAACCGCGTCACGCTGTTCATCATTGTCCTGTTGCTTGAGCTGCTCGCCAATCTCTTCAATCGCGCGCTTGTTGCTTTTGATGAACAAAGGCGAACGCACATCGCAAGCGGTGCGGAACGCCGCATCGCCAAGCGCGAACATCCCAGCGCCTATGGCCGCCGACGTGGCAGCGGCACCGATGCCGATATGCTTGATTGCTGACCTGTGAGTCTTCTCAGTCGCGGACATGTCCACTCCGTTCCTTGCCGATGTACTGTCTTCTATTCTAATGATGGTGACGGTCTGGAATCGATATATGCGAACCGCGGGTCAATCATCCATGGCGCGTCGCATCGTGGCCGAACACGTCCATACCCATGTGTATATAAGAAGAGTTGCTTTGGCGGACTTGTTCGCCACGCTTTGGCGAGGGAGGCGCACGTCTCCGTTATCGACTCGGCTGATGGCACGGCATCTTTCGGTGTCCGGGAATCGGCGCGTCGGCGCGCCGAAACAACACCGGACTTGGAACAATCCTTGCTCCGGAAGATCACTATGAAGGAGAGCCATATGGCAACCAACACCATCACCCTCGAAGGCGAAGTCCGCGACCAGTTCGGCAAGGGCGTCGCCCGCCGTCTGCGTGTGGCCAACAAGATCCCGGCCACCATCTATGCCGGTGGCAATCAGCCGGTGTTCGTCACCCTCCCGATGAAGGAGACCACCCTGGCGCTGCGTCACACTAACGCGCTGTTCACCATCAACTATGGCGGCGAATCCAAGATCGCAGTCGTCAAGGACGTGCAGCGCAACCCTGTCAAGCGCATCGTCGAGCATGTCGATTTCTACGAGGTCAAGGCCGGCGAGAAGATCGACGTCGAGGTCCCAGTCTTCGTCGAAGGCACCCCGAAGGGCGCTGCCGTCGCATTCGTCGACATCCAGGAGCTCAAGGTTCGCGCCGATGTGTCCAACCTGCCTGAGCGTATCGTCATTGACGTTGACGGCATGACCGACGGCACCAAGGTGTTCGCCAAGGACGTCAAGCTGCCGGAAGGCGCCGAGCTCAACATCGACGATCCGGAAGAGTCCGTGGTCACCGTCGAGGTGCCTGAGGATGCCACCGAGTCCACCGCCGAGACTGCTGACACCACTGCGGCCGCTCCTGCCGCTGACGCCGCAGCCCCTGCTGACGACGCCGCAGCAGACAACAAGTGATTGAACCCGTCGGGGCTTTCGGTTCATATGCCAGGCCCGCGACGGTACCGTCCAAGGACCCCGCCTTCATGGCGGGGTTCCGCATTTTCCGGCTCTTTCATAATGTGAACCTCTTCACACATTCGTCCCAAACCTGTGCGAGAGTAATCTCAGAGCCGGTGCCACAAGTACCAGCGCAACATACGCAATACCGTGATAACGGTTGATTCAAGAAGAAGTTATTATGACTGAACAATCACATCATGATCCCGCGCAACTCAACAAGCTCGCCGACGAATTCACCGTCCTGCCGAACGATCACCCGGCTTCGGACGCCAAGCGTCAGGAGCTGATCGACAAGCCGGCTTTCGGTCAGATTTTCTCTGACAACATGGCTCATATGACGTGGACCGACGGCGAAGGCTGGTCCGATCGCCGTATCGAACCGTACGGCCCGCTCAAGATGGATCCGGGCGCTTCCGTGCTGCACTATGCCCAGGAATGCTTCGAAGGCCTCAAGGCGTATCATCACGCCGACGGCTCGATCTGGCTGTTCCGTCCGGATGCGAACGCCGAGCGTTTCCAGAACTCCGCCAAGCGTCTGTATCTGCCTGAGCTGCCGATTGACGATTTCCTCGGCTCCGTGGCCGCGCTGGTCCGTCGTGATGCCAAATGGGTGCCTACCCGCCGTGAGTACACTCTGTACATGCGTCCGTTCATGTTCGCCTCCGAGCCGTTCCTTGGCGTGCGTGCTCCGAAGGAAGTCGATTATTGCGTGATTGCCTCCCCGTCCGGCCCGTACTTCCCGGGCGGCGTGAAGCCGGTCAGCATCTGGATCGAAGACAAGTGGTTCCG
This sequence comes from Bifidobacterium sp. LCP19S3_E9, assembly GCF_052121135.1. Lineage (NCBI taxonomy): Bacteria > Bacillati > Actinomycetota > Actinomycetes > Bifidobacteriales > Bifidobacteriaceae > Bifidobacterium > Bifidobacterium sp. LCP19S3_E9. Next base: position 108,939 of record NZ_JBQKEV010000002.1, read on the forward strand.
CGTCGGTCCCGGCGGCACCGGTTTCGCCAAGTGCGGCGGCAACTATGCCGCCTCGTTGCTCGGCGAATATACGGGTATTAAGAACGGTTGCGAGCAGGTGTGCTTCGTGGATGCCGCGACCAAGACCTACCTTGAGGAGCTCGGTGGCATGAACATGTTCATCGTGCACAAGGACGGCCATCTCGAGACCCCGTCGCTCACCGGCAACATTCTGCCGGGTGTGACCCGTCGTTCGATCATCCAGCTCGCGCAGGATGACGGCCACGATGTGGTTGAGGGCATGATCAAGTTCGATCAGCTGGTCGAGGACATCAAGTCCGGCGAAGTCACCGAGGTGTTCGCATGCGGTACCGCGGCGATTATCACGCCGATCGGACGCTTCAAGTCCAACGACATCGACGTGACCGTCGCCGACGGCGGTTCCGGCGAACTGACCATGAAGCTGCGCAACCAGCTGCTGGGCATTCAGCTTGGCGAGATTGAAGATCCGCACAACTGGATGTGGAAGGTCTGCTGAGACCAAACACATTGGCCGAAACCCATACCGCTTCGGCAGTCTAGCAACAGGGCGATTCCCTTCGGGGGGAGTCGCCCTGTTGCGGTATATAGAAAGAAACCCGTGCTTGTTAGCACCCGCGAATCACCCAGTGTCCCACCGCTGCGACAACACCGTGCAACCAGGAGGCATGACCATGACCGTCACCGTCACGCTTGAAAGCAACGGCTTCTTCCTCGGTATCGAATATGTCGCCGTGTTCTGTTGCGGGCTGCTGGGCGGGCTGGCCGCAGTTCGCAAACATTACGACCTATTCGCCATCGTGCTGACGACATGGTTGACAGCGTTGGGCGGGGGATTGGTGCGCGATATGGTGCTGGGAGCGCTTCCCCCGGTCGGCATCTCGGATAAGGGCATGGTACTCACCACGCTTGCCGCGGGGCTGATTGTCGCCGTCATCCATCCAGAGGTGGACCGGCTCAAATGGCTGATGCTGGTCCTTGACGCGTTGGCTTTGGGGCTCTTCGCCGTCAATGGTACGCAAAAGGCGCTGATGTACGGTACAAGCGGGATGACAGCGGTATTCCTCGGCATGTTCACTGCTTTGGCCGGCGGACTGATTCGTGACACGCTGCTCAATGAAGTGCCGATGGTCGTCCGCGACCGCCACTGGTATGCCTTCCCCTCGTTGGTGGGATGCCTGTTGACGGTGTTGTCATATCGTCTAGAAATGCATGCGATTATCACCTACGGCGGTGAGATTGCGTTCGATGTGGCCATTGTCGTGTTGGTCGTGCTCATGCGTGTCTTGTCCGTGAAGTTCGATATCAAGCTTCCGGGTGCCGTACCCAGGGAACACCCGGTCTCCATACCCGAAGCGATGCGTCACCCGTATCACCATCATGGCGATGATGCGCAGCAGCAATAACAGACTCAACACAGCGAATATCAGCCGCGCAACAAAAAAGTAGTTTCTATGCGGAGACATCGCCGTTGCATAGTTCCAGTCGCATGATGATACCCTGATGGCTGCTGATGAGAAAGAAAACATGAGGGGTGCCCCGCGATCGATGCGGGACACCCCTCAGTTCGGAATCCGTGTTTCGGAAACCTCATCAGCGCTCACAAGATGCAAGCGCTTAAAGGTCACAGTGCGTTGATAGCGCGAGCGAGACCGGACTTGCGGTTCGCGGCCTGGTTCTTGTGAATCACGCCTGCGCCGGCAGCCTTGTCGAGCTTCTGAGCTGCGAGCTTGTACGCTTCTTCAGCCTGAGCCTTGTCGCCAGCGGCGATGGCTTCACGGGTGCGACGAACGACGGTCTTCAGGCCGGACTTCACCGACACGTTGCGCTTGTGCGCCTTCTCATTAGTCAGGACGCGCTTCTTCTGCGACTTGATGTTTGCCAATGTAACTCCAAACGACGGTTGCTATAAGGACATACAGGCGTTTATGATACCACGGGACCGGGATAACGCGCCGACAATGACGCGCGATAGCGCAACGCGGCGGAATCTTTTGCCGTGTGGAGCCGGTAGACTAGAACAATTGGAATGTCCCCGACATGCGGAGACGGGCGGCAACCGCCCACGACCGACAACCAACCGGCGCACAACGTACGGGAAAAGGAGAACGCTCAGTGATTGAACCGAAGAACAAACCCGGCTATACCGATCAGTCGCTGATCCGCAACTTCTGCATCATCGCGCATATCGACCACGGCAAATCCACCGTTGCCGACCGAATCCTCCAACTGTCCGGCATCGTCCCGCAACGTGAAATGCACGACCGTTTCCTCGACCGCATGGATATCGAGCAGGAACGCGGCATCACCATCAAGTCACAGGCCGTCCGCGTGCCGTGGACCGTCGACGGCACGGAATACACCCTCGGCATGATCGACACGCCCGGCCATGTGGATTTCACCTATGAGGTTTCGCGCGCTCTGGCGGCTTGTGAGGGCGCGGTACTGCTGGTGGATGCCACGCAGGGCATCGAAGCGCAGACCTTGTCCAACCTTTATATGGCGATTGACCATGACTTGACCATCATCCCCGTGCTCAACAAGATTGACTTGCCCAGCGCGGAACCCGATAAACACGCCGAGGAAATCGCCGGCCTCATCGGGTGCAAGCCCCAGGATGTGCTCAGGGTGTCCGGCAAGACCGGCGAGGGCGTCGCCGATCTGCTCGACACCATCGTCATGGATGTGCCCGCACCACATGGCGACCCCAAGGCGCCAGCCCGAGCACTCATCTTCGATTCCGTCTACGACTCCTACCGCGGCATCGTCACGTACATCCGTATGGTGGACGGCGAGCTGAAATCACGCGAGAAACTGCACATGATGGGCATCGGCATGACGCACGACCCCATCGAAATCGGCGTCATCAGCCCAGACATGACGCCTACCAAAGCGCTGGGGGCAGGCGAGGTCGGCTATGTGATCACCGGAGCGAAGGATGTCAGCCAGTCGAAAGTCGGCGACACCATCACATCCGCCATCAAACCGGCGAGCGAGCCGTTGCCCGGATACCGCGACCCCAAACCCATGGTGTATGCCGGCCTGTTCCCGATCGACAACGCGCAATTCCCGGAATTGCGTGACGCACTTGACAAACTGAAACTCAACGACGCCGCGCTGATTTACGAACCCGAGACCTCGGTCGCCTTGGGATTCGGCTTCCGTTGCGGATTCCTCGGCCTGCTGCATATGGAAATCGTCTGCGAGCGCTTGGAACGCGAATTCGGGCTCGATCTCATCTCCACCGCGCCGAGCGTACCGTACGAGGTCACGGCGGAGGACGGCACCGTGCATCATGTCACCAATCCGAGTGAATTCCCCGAAGGCAAAATCAAGAAAATCGTCGAGCCGATGGTCGCCGCAGATATCATCACGCCGAAGGAATTCATCGGTTCGGTGATGGACTTGTGCCAGGAGCATCGCGGCGAAATGGGCGATATGGAATATCTAAGCCCTGAGCGTGTTGAGATGCATTATCGTATTCCGCTCGCGGAGATTGTGTTCGATTTCTTCGACCAGCTCAAGAGCCGCACCAAGGGCTATGCTTCGCTCGATTACCATGAGGACGGCGAACAGGCGGCTGATTTGGTCAAGGTCGATATCCTGATTCAGGGCGAGAAGGTCGATGCGTTCAGCGCCATCGTGCACCGGGACAAGGCGTATTCCTACGGCGTCATGATGACCAAGAAACTGCGCGAGCTTATTCCTCGCCAGCAGTTCGAAATCCCGATTCAGGCGGCAATCGGTTCGAGGATCATCGCGCGCGAGAATATCAGGGCTTTGCGCAAGGACGTGCTGGCAAAGTGCTATGGCGGCGACATCACGCGTAAGCGTAAGCTGCTGGAGAAGCAGAAAGCCGGCAAGAAGCGCATGAAGATGCTCGGCCACGTGGAAGTGCCACAAGAGGCGTTCATCGCGGCGCTTTCCACCGGTGAGGCTGGCAATGACCGCGATACGAAAGACAAGATCCGCGCTGCGCAGAAGGCGGATAACTGAGTAGACGGCAGGCCCGCAGACACGGCGGGCCTGGGGGAGCGCCGTCTGATTCGCCTATGAGACGAATCGATCGACGGCATGATGTGGATTGTGATATGGCATGACGTTCGAGGTGTACATCCACGTGCCTTTTTGTATGAGGCGCTGCGGGTACTGCGATTTCAACACCTATACGGCTCGTGATTTGGGCGAGGGGGCGTCTCGCGGCAATTACGCGCGGATGGCGGTTCGCGAGATGGAGCTGGTGCGTGCGTGGCAGGCAGCGCATGACATCCGTGAGCAGAAGGCGGCTACGGTGTTTTTCGGCGGCGGCACGCCCACGATTCTTCCCGCCGCTGACTTGGTCGCCATGCTCGACGCGGTGCGTCACATCTGGGGGATTGAGCCTGACGCGGAAATCACGACCGAGGCGAATCCGGACACTGTCGACGCCGACTATATCAAACGGCTTGCCGACGGCGGGTTCACGAGGATTTCGTTCGGCATGCAGTCCGCCGTGCCCCATGTGCTCGCCACCCTTGACCGACGGCATACCCCAGCGAATGTGGAGGCTGGTTTGCGGGCGGCCGATGCATGCGGGCTGCGTTCCAGTGTGGATCTGATTTATGGGGCGCCGGGGGAGAGCTTGGAGGATTGGCGCACATCCGTGCGCACGGCGATAGATTTTGGCGTGAATCATGTTTCCGCATATGCGCTGACCATCGCCCCACACACCAAGATGGGCCGGATGATCGCCGCCGGCGATCTTCCCCAACCCAGTGATGATGATGAGGCGGCGAAATACGAAATCGCCGATGAGGCTTTCGCCGACGCCGGGTTGCACTGGTATGAGATCAGCAATTGGGCGCGGCTTGGCTACGAGTCGCGCCACAACTTGGGGTATTGGCGTAACGTCGATTGGGCTGGTATAGGGCCCGGCGCACATTCGCATTACCGGTTGGGCGGGGAAGCTGCCGGGGTGGCGAGCAGCAGCTTGGAAAACGGGGTTAGCGACAATCCCAAGTCAAAGGATCTTGGTGCAGATGATGCGGTTGCGCGTCATGATGATGCCGGGTTCCGCAAGACCGCGGCGGCCGCCCCCGGCACCTCAAGCATATCGGTGGCAGCCGGTGCCGTCGGCTTGCGTGCTTGGGACATTGCCCATCCACGCGCTTGGGCGCATGCGATCAACGCCGGCACCGTGCCATGGGGTGGCTGCGAAGGCATCACGGCCCAGGAAGACCGCGAGGAGACGCTCATGCTGGGGTTGCGCTTGCGAGAAGGCTTCGACACGTCGCGTTTCGCGGGCATCATTCCCGATGAAGCGTGGGTCTCTTTGCAATCCGAAGGGCTGATCACATTGGCGCCCGGTCCGCGTGCCGGTCAAGGGTGCATCGCCGTGCCCACGCTACGCGGCCGGTTGTTGAACGACCTCATCATCGAGCATCTGTTCGATTACCTGTGACGCGCCGATAGAAGGCGCAACTGCCGTATACCGCCCGGTGACACGGAAATCGAGACGCCATTCAGGCTTCGCCGATGGCATGCTCAGAGAGCCCGTCCAGGGCATACCTCGCTGAACACGCAGCCTTCGCACACCGGCTGCTTGCGGCAATGGTTCTTGCCATGTTCGAGCAGCAGCCAGTGGTACCACCCGTAGACCCGGTAATCGGCGGGCAGGCCGGATTCGAAGAAGCGGCGGATTTGCCGGTCATCGCTGAACCTGTACCCCATGCGGTCAAGGAAGCGGCGCGTGTAGGCGTCGATGACGAACGACGGCTTGTGCAGCGCGAACACGAGCATCGCGTCCGCGGTTTCCGCACCGATACCCTTCAAACCCAGCAGTTCGCGCCGCAGCCGATGCTGGTCTGCTGTTCGCGCCTGTTCGATGTCGAAGCCATACCCGCGATACCATTCGGTGACGCCACGGATCGTCGCCGCCTTCGCCTTCATGAAACCGCACGGGCGAATCATCTCCTGCAGCTGCTCGACAGGCATCGTCAGCACGGTGGAGGGCTCCGGTTTACCCCATGCGGTAAGCGCCTTCTCCACCTGCGTCCACGCCGTGTTCTGCACGAGGACGGCGCTGACCATGATTTCGTATGGCGTGCCCGGCCACCATCGCGGCTTGCCGTAGCCTTCGACCAGTCTGTCGTAGACCTGCTGCGCTGTCAACCGTTCCATGATCAATCCCGTCTCATCGCGTTATCACGAGCGCCGCCCGCAGTGATGCATTCGGCTCGCGCTGTGTTCACGGTGTTCAGCATATCGCTGAGCGTATCACTGAATCATTCCGGACGGTCACGGTGCCATGCAAGGATGGAACCGGCAATCATGGAGGTAACTGTGAACAAACACCGGATGCCGTCATCGTCGGATAACCACAAGTCGTTCCCCGCACATCCCACGAGCGCCCAAGCGCGGGCCCACACCCCATCCCGAAAGCCCGCCGCCATCGAAGTGCGCGGGGCGCGCGTCCACAACCTGCGCAACATCAACGTGGACGTGCCGCTCGGCACAATCGTGGGCATCGCCGGCGTCTCCGGATCGGGCAAATCATCGCTCGCGCTCGGCGTGCTGTACGCGGAAGGTTCACGCCGCTACCTCGAATCCCTTTCCACCTACACGCGCCGGCGCATGACGCAGGCCGAACGGGCGGACGTGGACGACGTGCGCTACGTGCCCGCCGCGCTCGCATTGCACCAGCGCCCCGGCGTGCCAGGCATCCGCAGCACCTTCGGCACGATGAGCGAACTGCTCAACAGCCTGCGCCTCATGTTTTCGCGCCTGGCAAGCCACCGGTGCCCCAACGGGCATTACGTCGAGCCCACCCTCGCCGTCGCCGCCATGCAGCAGATCGCCTGCCCCGAATGCGGGGCACAGGTCGAGGCGCCCGGGGCCGAGGACCTCGCCTTCAACAGTCGCGGCGCCTGCCCGACCTGCCAAGGCACCGGCATCGCGCACATCGTCGATGAATCCACCCTCGTGCCCGACCAGTCGAAGACCATCGACGAAGGCGCCGTCGTCGTATGGGGCAGCCTCATCTGGTCGCTCATGACGGACGTGTGCCGCGAGATGGGCGTGCGCACCGATGTGCCGTTCCGCGACCTGACCGACCGCGAGAAAGAGATCGTCTACCACGGGCCGATGGTCAAGAAGCACATCCATTACGTCAGCAAAAACGCGCAGCAGGACGGGGAGCTCGACTTCACCTACTACAGCGCCGTCAACACCGTCAAGAACGCGCTGTCCAAAGTCAAGGACGAGCGTGGCATGAAGCGCGTCGCCAAGTATTTAAAGGACGGCACGTGCCCCGATTGCAAGGGCACGCGTCTGAGCGAGGCGGCCCGGGCGCCGAGACTGCGGGGCATCGGGTTGGCGGACGCCACGGCGATGACGCTGAGCGATGCCATCGAGTGGGTCAAGGGCGTGCCGGATTCGCTGCCCGCCAAGATGCGCCCGATGGCAAAGAACATCGACGATTCGTTCCTCGACACGGCACGCCGCTTGATGGACCTGGGTCTGGGCTACCTGTCGCTCGACCGCGCAGGCTCCACATTGTCGACCGGCGAACGCCAGCGCGTGCAACTCGCCCGTGCTGTGCGCAACCGCACGACCGGGGTGCTGTACGTGCTGGACGAGCCGTCCATCGGCTTGCATCCCTACAATCTGCAGGGATTGCTGGGTGTGATGGACGATCTGGTTGCCGACGGCAATTCCGTAGTGCTGGTGGACCATGACACGCAGGTGCTGGGGCATGCCGATTGGATCGTCGAGATGGGGCCGGGCGCCGGTGCGGACGGCGGCAGGGTGATCGCGCAGGGCACGGTGCAAGACTTGGCGGGAGATGCCCGGTCGGTGATTGGCCCGTTCCTCGCGCGGCAAGTCGGATTCAGAGACGGGGAGCGTGCAGCGGCTGGCGGTGCAGACGTGGCGGCGGAACGCGTGCGCCCAGTGGTGCCCGAGGACATGGTGTTCGATCTGGGCACGATAGCCATGCATACCCGCGCCATTCACACCGTGCATCCGTTGGACGTGCGCATACCCAAGGGCAGGCTCACCGTCGTGACCGGCGTGTCCGGGTCCGGCAAGACGACGATGGTGCTCGAAAGTCTGGTACCGGCACTCCAAGCGATCGCGGATGCAGCGGATCCGGCCGATGTGATGTTGCCTGCGCATGTGCAGAGCATCTCGGCGCCGGGAATCCGGCATGCCAAGCTCATCGACGCCACGCCGATCGGCATCAACGTGCGTTCCACCGTCGCCACCTACGCGGGCATCCACGACGAGCTGCGCAAGGCGTTCGCACGCACAGATGATGCGAAACGGCTGGGATTCAAGGCAGGGGACTTCTCATACAACACCGGGAAGCTGCGGTGCCCCACATGTGACGGCACTGGCCAGATTTCGCTCGATGTGCAGTTCCTGCCCGATGTGCAGGTGGATTGCCCCGATTGCCATGGGTCGCGCTACGGCAAGCAGGCCGATGCGATACGACGCCCGTTCGGCGGCGCAGCCAAGGACGACGCGGTTGAATACAGCCTGCCGCAACTCATGCGCATGAGCGTGGATGAAGCACTCGAAGCGTTCGATTCCGGCCGGGGGCTCAAGCTGTTGCGCCAGCGCCTGCAGACGCTGCATGACCTGGGGCTGGGCTATCTCACAATCGGCGAGCAGACGCCCGGACTCTCCGGCGGCGAGGCGCAGCGTCTCAAGCTCGCCAGCGAGATGGGGCGCGCCCAGGACGATTCGCTGTTCGTGTTCGACGAGCCGACGATCGGCCTGCACCCCAAGGACGTGCTCACGCTGCTGGACGTGTTTCAGACGCTCATTGACCACGGTGCCACCGTCATCGTCATCGAACACGACCTCGATGTGATGCGCAACGCCGACTGGATCATCGACATGGGTCCGCTCGGAGGTGTGCAAGGCGGGCGTATCGTCGCCCAAGGCACACCGGACGATATCCGTCGCAATCCCGACAGCCTCACCGGCAGGTTCCTCTGAGGCGGGGCACGGCTGGCAAGGCAAAACTGGCGGCTGGTGGCGGGTGATGCCGGCGAGGCGGGTGAAGACGGCGGGCCGGCCGGTCAGCGCTTGATCAGATATTTGGCTTCCGCGAAGGACTCGCGCACCATGTTGTTCAGAAGCATGTCGCGTGGGGAGCCCGCCGCGATGCCGTGCACATCCGTGTACCCCTGGTCATGGGCGATGTGCAGGGAGCGGAATACGTGGAAATCGTTGGTGACGATGCCGATGGATGGTTCGGACGCGGCGCTTCCGGCGCTGCCTGTGTTGCTGGCGCGGTCGATGATCATGCGGCTGTTGCGCAGGTTCTCCACAGTCGTGGTGGAATCGGGCTCCTCGATGATGCGCGACGCATCGATGCCGGCGTCATGCTCAAGATAATCCGCCATTCCCCGCGCCTCCGCATACGGTTCATTGGGACCCTGCCCGCCCGAGACGATGCACGTCGTGTCAGGGTTTGCACGCAAGTATTCGGCGGCCCTGTCAAGGCGATAGCGTAGCACGAGGCTGGGGGAGCCTTGGTGGACCTGAGCGCCCAGCACAATGATGTAATCAAGGTTCCGGTCGCCTTCGTCGCGCATATGAGAAGCAATGGCGGCTTGCGACACGCCAAAACCGCACAGTGCGACGCATAGCACGATGCCGATGGGAATGCGCACCGCATTGGGCAGCGCTCGCCACCAATGGAACCAGATCGCCGCAGCCCACACGCCGAGGGCGAGCGCAAAAGCCACCCAGAACAGCCAGAATGACGTGCCGGTGTGCGTGTTGTAGACAGCACGGGCGTACCACAGGCTGGCGAGCGCGCCGATGCTCACAATCGCCGTCGCCACCTGACGCAGAGGGAAGTGAATGTGCGAAGCGGCTGGGTTGGTGGCGGTCGCGGCGGTGTCATTGGCGGATTCGGTGGTTGTGGTTTTGGCATCGGTTGAAGCGCCGGTTGCGGTGGCGGTGCTGGTGGTGTCGGTGTCAGCTTCGGTAGCGCCACCTGTTGAATGAGGATCGTGTCGGTTGTCTTGCGGGTCCCCGGACTGGAGTTCATTCATCATGGATCGTCCTTCAGCGGTTGTCTGTGGCGGATTGCCCTTGGGCAGTCTTGCGTGCCGCGGGTCGCGTTCTATGCGTAGCGTCAGCGGTGATGCAGCTCATGCCACCATGTGTATCGATTGTTGGCGAGCTTTCCCTTTTTCTTCGCTTTCCATTGTATTTCATTCCTTTTCGCTATCTCTTGTCATCTCCTTTCCCGTATCTCCTCTCTTTCTCCCCGCTTTCCCTTTTCCGCCTGCTTCTCTCATCCTCGGCGTGTCGCGCTTTGACCTCAAGTGTACTTGAAGTCCTACGGTGAAGTTATCGAAAGCAAACACGGCTGGATGCCAACCGAGAGGAGATGCGCCGCATGGAACGCTGCGCTGCGGACTGCATGACGATATAGAAGGAGACCACATCATGACGGATTCGGCATTGATCCAGAGGCCAATCTCAACAACGGGGTGACGACCAAACTCGCCGCGGAATACCTCGCACGCAGTGTCCAAACAAACCCACAGGCGCATTTGTAACAACCCGATGCAAACACAACTCAATCCACACAGGCCGAAGGGTAAGCATTCGGCCCCACTACCAAGGGGATGACAATGATCAAGCAAACAGCAGGACACGATCAGTTGGGCGATTTCTCACCGAAGTTCGCCCATTACAACGACGATGTGCTCTTCGGCGAAGTGTGGAACGACCCCACGCTCTCGCCTAAGACGCGCAGCATCATCACGATCAGCACCCTCATCGGCAAAGGCATCACTGATTCCTCGCTGACATACCATCTTCAGACCGCCCGCACCAACGGCGTGACCCGCGACGAAATGGCATCGATTCTTACGCATATCGCTTTCTACGCAGGCTGGCCGAACGCATGGGCAGCATTCCCGATGGCAAAGGAAGTGTATGCCTCCGATGCCGCGCGCGACACGGCAAAGCAGGAGGAACACGGCGGATTCTTCGGCATGGGCGAACCGAACGACGGCTACGCGCAATACTTCACCGGACGTTCCTACCTCAAGCAGGTGAGCATGCCTGACGATCCGCTGACCATCCACAATGTGACATTCGAACCTGGCTGCCGCAACAACTGGCACATCCACCATGCCACGCGTGGCGGCGGGCAGATCCTCATCTGCGTCGATGGTGAAGGGTGGTGCCAGTTCGAAGGCCAACCTGCGAAGCACATGCTTCCAGGCGACATTGTGGAGGTGCCGGCCGGAGTGAAGCATTGACATGGTGCAGCGAAGAACAGCTGGTTCTCCCATCTGGCGTTCATGCTGCCCGGCGAAGGCATGAGCAACGAATGGCTTGAGCCCGTCACCGACGCCGAATACGACGCACTCGTGGCATGACGGGCGGTTCTATCGACAGTCTGCGACCGGGATTGAACGGTTCAGGCAAACAATACAAGCGAGTCAAATGACTTAAGCGATTCAAGCATCGAGGAACAAATGAAGACATTGGTGGCGTATTTCACTGAAAGCGGTTGCACACGCCGTGTGGCACAGACCATCGCAGAGACGACTGGAGCCACGCTGCATGAACTCAAGGCGGCGCAACCATACACGTTGGCGGACCTTGATTGGCGCAATCCGGAAAGCCGCGTCAACCGTGAGGCGAACGATCCCGCTGCACGCCAGTCGGTGAAGCTTGCGGACACGTCCGTGCCGGACTGGGATTCTTACGATGTGGTGTTCATAGGCGCCCCGGTGTGGTGGGGCGCCGCCGCATGGCCGATCGACGATTTTCTCACCTCCAACGATTTCACCGGCAAGAAGCTGGCGGCGTTCGTCACCTCGGCAAGCTCCTCGTTCGGCAACGAATCCGAAGTCAAAGGCATGGCGAAGCACGCCCAGTGGCTGGTCGGCAAACGCTTCCCGTCCTCCGTGTCAGCTTCTACAGTCAAATCCTGGGTCGATTCCTTGGCGTTGTAGCCAGACAATCAGCCGCCCATAATATGGACGCATGGCAGCCATATGCCATAGGTGTATCGTGGCGGCATATCGCACAGTTGGCTCAAGTGCGTTTGATGCCAACCCGCGACACTCCATGATGTCCGCGCACGTGTCCGATGACCCATCGCCTTGGGTAGTATGGCATCGCTGGAATACACAGACCCGCCTTATCAGGCGGCGGAAGCGGAGCGAACCATGGTCGAGAATACGATGAATCAACACGAACGGATGCTGGCGGGACTGCCATACAAGGCATGGTTGGACGGACTGCCTGAAGCCCGTCTCGAATGCCGGCGCAAATTGTATGTGCTGAACACCATGGCACCGGATCTTCGTGAAGACGGCGTGCCTCGGGTAATCAAAGACCTCTTCGGCGGCACAGGGGAGCGGGTCTGGGTTGAACCGCCATTCCATTGCGATTATGGGTCAAATATCACCGTTGGAGAGGATTTCTACGCCAACTTCAATCTCACGATCCTCGATGTCGGGAATGTGACGATCGGCTCGAACGTCATGTGCGCGCCGAATGTGTCCATCTACACCGCCGGGCATCCAGTCCACCCGGACAGCCGCAACTCCGGCTATGAGTACGGGATCCCGATCACCATCGGCGATAACGTATGGCTTGGAGGCAATACGATCGTCCTGCCCGGCGTGACGATCGGCGACAACGTTGTCATCGGCGCGGGCAGCGTCGTGACCAAGGACATCCCTTCAAACGTGATCGCCGTAGGCAGCCCGTGCCGTGTCATTCGCGAGATCACCGACGCCGACCGCGATTACTACTTCAAGGATCGCCGGTTCGACGTCACCGATTACTAATACTGACTGATCTGGCGCATCGGCGATTCACGCCTCGGATATGTGGCTGCATCACAAGGATTCCGTGCCGATCTGAATGTGGGGCTTGACTTTTTGAGGTCGCCGGTATATGGACAAACAACGATATTTGACCTGTCTGCGCTGTAACCTGTGAGGGCAGTGTATTGGGTCGCAGGCATTGTCCTGCCTAAAGAGAGGTGGTTTCGGTGACGTTCAAAGCTCCGCTAGATTTGACGGTTCATCGCCCGGAAGGCATGTATGACCCTTCCCAAGAACATGATGCCTGCGGTGTCGGCATGGTCACCACGTTGAACAAGCGTCCCGAACGCAAGATCGTCGATGACGCCATCGAAGTGTTGGTGAACCTCAATCATCGCGGTGCGGTCGGTGCCGAGGAGAACACCGGTGACGGTGCCGGCATCCTCATGGCCATGCCTGACGAGTTCATGCGCGCGACCACCGGCGTGGAGCTGCCCGAAGCCGGGCATTATGCCGCGGGTATCGCGTTCCTGGATCGTGATATCGCGACATCCGGCCAGCAGGAGCAAGCCATCGCCAAGATCGTCAACGAGGAAGGTCTCGAAGTACTTACGTGGCGCGTCGTCCCGACGAACCCGGACGGTCTGGGATTGCAGGCTTTGGCATCGATGCCTTCGTTCAAGACGCTGGTGGTAGCCGACCCGGAGAACAAGCTTTCAGGAATCGACCTCGACCGCAAGACCTTCCGCATCCGCAAGCGCGTCGAGCATGAGGTCGGCATCTATTTCGCATCCCTGTCCGCCCGCACCATCACCTACAAGGGCATGCTCACCACCATGCAGCTGACCGGGTTCTTCCCGGATTTGCTTGACGAGCGCATGAAGACGACTATCGCGATTGTGCATTCACGTTTCTCGACGAACACCTTCCCGAGCTGGCCGTTGGCCCAGCCGTTCCGCCTGATTGCACACAACGGAGAAATCAACACCATCCAGGGCAACCGTAACTGGCTGTCCGCCCGCGAAGGCAGGCTGAGCTCCGAGCTGCTCGGCGAATTCAAGCCGTTGCTTCCGATCGCGACCCCCGGATATTCGGATTCGGGCACCTTCGACGAGTGCTTGGAACTGCTGCATCTCGCCGGACGCAGCCTCCCGCACGCTCTGCTCATGATGCTCCCGCCGGCTTGGGAGAACGACGACACGCTCGACCCTGACGTCAAGGCGTTCTACGAATACAACAACACACTGATTGAGCCTTGGGATGGCCCGGCGGATATCGTCTTCACGGACGGCACACTGGTCGGAGCCCAGCTCGATCGCAACGGATTCCGCCCCGGCCGCTGGCAGGTCACAGACGACGGCTACCTGGTTCTTGCATCCGAGGCTGGTGTGCTCCCGGAAATCAGCCAGGACCATATCGTCGCCAAGGGCCGTCTCGAGCCTGGAAAGATGTTCCTTGTCGACACCAAGGCTGGCCGCATTATCCCTGATGACGAAATCAAACATGAGCTTGCCTCGCAGCATCCATACCGTAAATGGATCGAAGGCAATTCCGTCGAGATGAGTCAGCTGCCGGTGCGCGAGCACGTCAGCCACTTCGGCCAGTCCGTCCAGCGTCGTCAACGCGCCTTCGGCTACACCGAAGAGGATTTGAAGCTGCTGCTCGCCCCTATGGCGAACACCGGCAAGGAACCACTCGGATCCATGGGCTCAGACACGCCGCCGGCTGTCCTGTCCAAGCGCAGCCGCATGCTGTTCGACTACTTCACCCAGAAATTCGCCCAGGTTACCAATCCTCCGCTGGATTGGGAGCGCGAGCGTATCGTCACCAGCCTTGAATCGGCGATTGGCCCTGAAGCGAATCTTCTGCAGGACACCGAACTGCATGCCAAGAAGATCCTCATCCCGCTGCCGGTCATCGATTCGGACCAGATGGCGCAGCTCAAGCGCCTTGACAAAGCCAAGATCCTCGGCGGGTTCTACAAGCCCTTCGTCGTCCGTGGCCTGTATCAGGTCGCAGGTGGCGGCAAGGCACTGAAGGAGCGCCTCGACGAAATCTTCCAGGAAGTCGATGACGCCATCGGACAGGGCAAGAACTTCATTGTGTTGTCCGACCGCGAATCCGACCATACCTGGGGTCCGATCCCGTCTCTGCTGCTGACGAGCGCTGTGCAACACCACTTGCTGCGCAAGCACACGCGCACCCAGGTCTCGCTTGCCGTGGAAGCCGGCGATGTTCGTGAAATCCACCATGTCGCGCTGCTTATCGCATACGGCGCCGCATGCGTGAATCCATACCTCGCCTTCGAATCGGTCGAGGAGCTGGCACGCAACGGCTATCTCAAGGTCGATGCCCAGACGGCCGTCAAGAACCTCATGCATGCGCTGTCCACCGGCGTGCTCAAGATCATGAGCAAGATGGGTGTCTCCACGATTATGAGCTACCGAGGCGCGCAGCTGTTCGAAGCCGTCGGCCTGAACAAGGAAGTCATCGACGAATACTTCACCGGCACCACTTCGCGTGTCGGGGGAGCGGGACTTGACGAAATCGCCGAAGAGGTGGCGATCAGGCACCGTGTGGCGTACCCGAACCAGTGGACGAGCCGTCCCCACCGCAATCTGCGCACCGGCGGCGATTACAAGTGGCGTCGCACCGGTGAGGACCACCTCAACGACCCCGAAGCGATCTTCCTGCTTCAGCAGTCCACCCAGCGCGGTGATTACAACCTGTTCAAGAAGTACTCGGCGCATATCAACGACACTTCGAACCGTCTCATGACACTGCGCGGGCTCATGAAGTTCAAGCAGACCCGCAAACCGATTGATATCTCCGAGGTCGAACCCGCAAGCGAAATTGTCAAACGCTTCTCTACAGGCGCGATGAGCTACGGCTCCATCTCGCAGGAGGCGCATGAGACGCTTGCCATCGCGATGAACACCATCGGGGCGAGGTCGAACTCCGGTGAGGGTGGCGAATCCGACGACCGTATCAACGATCCGCTGCGGTACAGCCGCATCAAGCAGATCGCTTCCGCGCGCTTCGGCGTGACCAGCGATTATCTGGTGCACGCCACCGATCTGCAGATCAAGCTCGCGCAAGGTGCCAAGCCTGGCGAGGGCGGCCATCTGCCGGGTGCCAAGGTGCCGCCGTGGATTGCGAAGGTCCGTCATGCCACACCTGGTGTCGAGCTGATTTCCCCGCCGCCGCACCACGACATCTATTCCATCGAGGATCTCAAGCAGCTGATCAACGATGCGAAGATGGCGAATCCGAAGGCGCGTATCCATGTCAAGCTCGTCTCCGAATTCGGTGTCGGCACCATCGCCGCTGGTGTGGCCAAGTGCCATGCAGATGTGGTGCTCATCTCCGGCAGCGACGGCGGTACGGGCGCGGCTCCGCTCAACGCCATCAAGCACGCCGGTACGCCGTGGGAGATCGGTCTGGCCGAAACCCAGCAAACGCTGGTACTCAACGGTTTGCGCTCCCGCATCGTCGTCCAGTGCGACGGTGAGCTCAAGACCGGCCGTGATGTGGTGATCGCAGCGCTGCTTGGAGCCGAGGAATTCGGCTTCGCGACAGCCGCCCTCATCACCGAGGGCTGCGTGATGATGCGAGCATGCCAGAAGAACACCTGCCCGCAAGGCATCGCGACCCAGGATCCGGAATTGCGCGCGCGCTTCCGCGGCAAGCCTGAATACGTGATCAACTTCTTCATGTACATCGCACAGGAGGTCCGCGAAATCCTGGCACAGCTCGGTTTCCGGACGCTTGAAGAGGCCGTCGGCCATGTCGAGTGCCTGGATCAGAACGAAGCAGTCGCGCGCTGGAAGTCCGACGGCATCGATCTGAGCAATGTGCTCATGCAGCCCGGCCCTGTTCCCGGAACGATCCTTCATCAGACCATCGAGCAGAACCACGAATTGGACAAGGCGCTGGACAACAAGCTCATCGAGCTTGCGCAACCTGCCCTTGAACATAAGGAACCGGTTCGTATCGATATGCCCATCCGCAACGTGAACCGTACGCTCGGCACCATGGTCGGCTACGAAATCACCCGCCGTTACGGTGCCGAAGGCTTGCCCGACGACACCATCGACATGACCTTCCACGGTTCGGGCGGCCAGTCCATCGGCGCGTTCATCCCGCGCGGCGAGACTATTCGCGTCTACGGTGAGGTCAACGATTATGCGGGCAAGGGCCTGTCCGGCGGTCGCATGATCATCCGTCCGGAGCATGACATCACCTTCAATCCGCACACCAACGTAATCGCCGGAAATGTGACCGGTTTCGGCGCGACCTCAGGCGAGATGTTTG
The DNA here is from genome assembly GCF_052121135.1 of Bifidobacterium sp. LCP19S3_E9. Taxonomy (NCBI): domain Bacteria; kingdom Bacillati; phylum Actinomycetota; class Actinomycetes; order Bifidobacteriales; family Bifidobacteriaceae; genus Bifidobacterium; species Bifidobacterium sp. LCP19S3_E9. Next base: position 126,068 of record NZ_JBQKEV010000002.1, read on the forward strand.
TCGCCGGACGTGCAGGCGAACGATTCGCCGTACGTAACGGCGGCGCCACCTTCGTGGTCGAAGGCGTCGGCGACCATGGCTGCGAGTATATGACCGGCGGTGTCGTCGTGGTGCTCGGTTCAACGGGCCGCAACTTTGGCGCCGGCTTCTCCGGCGGCAACGCATACGTGCTCGATCTGGATATGGATCAGATCAACCCGGATGCACGCAAGAGCGGCGCATTGCTGTTCGAATCGTTGGAAGGCGCCGACGAGGAGCTCGTCCACAGCTTGGTCAAGCGGCATGCCGAGGAAACCGGCTCTGCGTTCGCCCAGAGCCTGCTGGACGACTGGGAGCACACCCGCACACGCATCACACATGTGACGCCCAAGCACTACGTCGCCATGACCAAGGCGATGGAACAAGCCGAAAAGAACCACGTCGACTTCAACGCCCCCGGTGCGTGGGAGCACGTATACGAGCAGGTCATGGAAGGAGCACACTGACATGGGAGATCCAAGAGGATTCCTGAAGGTCCGCACCCGTCGCGAGCTTGCTGAGCGCCCGGTCGAAGAACGCATCAAGGATTGGCTTGACGTTCACGCGGAAAGCGGTTTGCAGCCTTGGACCACACAGCAGGCTGCACGGTGCATGGATTGCGGCACGCCGTTCTGCATGAGCGGATGCCCGCTGGGCAACCTCATCCCGGAGTTCAACGATCTGGTTCGTCAGGAGAAGTGGGAGGACGCCTACAACCGGTTGTCTATGACCAACAACTTCCCCGAAGTCACCGGCAGAATCTGCCCGGCGCTGTGCGAGCAGGCATGCGTGCTCGGCATCCATCAGCCGCCGACCATGATCAAGAACGATGAGGAAACAATCATCGATCAGGCGTGGGCGCTCGATTATGTCAAGCCCATGCCACCTGAACGTCTGACTGATATGACCGTTGCGGTCGTCGGATCCGGCCCTTCGGGGTTGGCTTGCGCCCAACAGCTGACCCGTGCAGGCCATACGGTTGTCGTCTACGAGCGTGACGACGCAATCGGCGGACTTATGCGCTACGGCATCCCGAATTTCAAGCTCGACAAGCGTCTGCTCGACCGCAGAGTCAAGCAGATGGAGGCCGAAGGCACCCGATTCCGCACCAACATCGAAATCGGCAAGGATCTCAGCTGGGACGAGCTTCGTGACCGTTACGATGCTGTCGTGGTAGCTATCGGTTCGACGGTCCCGCGCGATATGAAGTTGCCGGGCCGTGAGCTTGACGGCATCCATTTCGCCATGGAATTCCTGCCTGATGCGACTCGACGCGTCTACGGCGTGGAGCCGGTGCACGACATCACCGCGAAAGACAAGCATGTCGTGGTCATTGGCGGCGGCGATACCGGTTCCGACTGCTTGGGAACCGCAATACGCCAAGGTGCGAAGGACGTCACCGTCCTGCAGATTATGCCGAAGGAACCGTCCTCAAGGCCGGACAATTCCCCGTGGCCGACGTATGCACGCACTTACCAGAAGACCTCGTCGATGGAAGAGGGCGGCACGTACCTGTACAACGTGGATTCCGTGGAATTCGAAGATGCGGACGCCGACAAGGTGACCGTCGAGAACTCCGCGACCGCATCCGCGTTCCTCGCGGACGAGCGCGGCCATGTCACCGGTCTGAAGATCGTGGACGTGGCTCCAGGCGAGAACGGGCCGTTCACTCGCCAGCCCGGAACCGAGCGTGTCATCCCAGCAGATCTGGTTCTGATTTCCGTCGGGTTCCTGCATCCGGACACCTCTTCAATCATGGAGCAGATGCCGGTCGAACTGGACAAGCGTGGAAACGTCGCCCGCAATGACGATTTCGCCACTTCGCAGGATGGCGTCTTCGTGTGTGGCGACGCCGGCCGTGGCCAGAGCCTCGTCGTCTGGGCGATTTCCGAAGGCCGCAGCTGCGCGGCCGCCGTTGACCGGTATCTCACCGGATCAACCGAGCTGCCGGCACCCATCGTGCCGACACAACGCCCGATGATGCTGCCCCGCTGAAACGGGGAGCCCACTCATGATGGCGGATGGAATCAGGCAATACCCCGATTCTATCCGCCATCAGGTTCTTCACAGTCTGTACGAGTCACCTGGCATAGCCGGCTCAACGGAGTCGCAAATGGTACCTTGGCAGGCGAGTACACTAGTGACCGATAACCCAACAACGCGAAGGGAGCGAAATGCCGAACCGAGCAGAGCGTCGCGCAGCAGCGAAGCGCAGCAAGCAGAACAAGGGAGTGCCTCAGCAGGCCAACGAAGCACAAGGTGGTAATCGTAGCGGACTCGTCGACGAGTACGCCCTGCAGGAACGTTCTCGCCATCTCGAAGAGCATGAGCAGGAGGGCGAGTGGAAGCCCTCTTCCAGCGTTCAAAAAGAGCGCCACGAAGACGAGGATATCACGCTCAACAACCCCAAAGTAAGCCATACCCCGCATTCAGTGCGCCAGGTATTGCGCATCATCACGTGGACGCTGATTCTGCTGTGCGCAATCTCATTCCTCGTCATCATGTGGATTCCGTCCGTGCCGATGTGGCTGATCATCACCATCGCCTCGGTCTTCGCCGTCGCGGTCATCAGCCTGTTCTTCGTCGCGGGCAACTCGAAGGACAATCCCAATCTCGACGCGAATGGATGCGCGATCTGACAGATCGCCATATATGATTGGCCAATCCGCAGCCGATCAAGGTTCCGGCCCGGCGTATGTTGTATACGCCGGGCCGTGTTGTATACCCCCTGCGTATGCCCCGCAACTTTTGACCACATGTACCGCTGCGGCTTGTCCCGATTGCGGCAATCATGGCACGATGCACTCATATACTTCAGCACAACGTGACAGCACAACGCATCATCACAGAGAACGGGGGTCTCATGTTCATATCGAAGCCTATTCCTAAACCCACTTCGCAGTTCATCTCGACGTTCGCCCGAATCGTTTGCATCCTCATCACGTGCAATGTCATTGCTTTCCCGGCGCAAGGTTCGCATTCGGGGATTTCCGAAACTTCAATCCCCAGCGATCCCACACCGCAAAATCCGGACATCGTGTCGGTGACCGGACTCGCATCGTGCAGGAGCAACACCGAAGCAGTGAACCAGAGCACGATATCAACCCGCATCACAACATATCAACCCACTGCAGCCGATATGACGGCATCCGCCGAAACCGGCAGGAACCCCAATCGATCCCCAGCGGGATCGTCAGTGACAACCTCGTCAGCGCAAATGTCCGATATCCGCAACAGCAATACGTCAAACTCCGGCGCCGCCCGCCAATGCCGTGCGCGGATGGTGTTACCGGTCGCCGACGCTCACATTTCCAAGGCCTTCGACCGTCCGTCCATGCGCTGGGCCACGGGACACAGGGGAGTGGATATCACGGCCGGCACTGGCACTGCCCTCATCGCGCCCGATGATGGCGTCATCGCCTTCAACGGAACGGTCGCCGGCAAGGACGTGATCAGCATCAAGCACGCCGACGGGCTGACATCAACATTCGAACCGGCGCACAGCGACTTGGAAACCGGCGATCCGGTTTTCAGAGGTCAACCTTTTGGTGTCGCCGATGGGTTGTCCGATCATTGTCTTGATTTCTGCGTCCATTGGGGCGTCATGGATGCGTCCGACGACTATCTTGACCCGTCAACGTTGATTCTGCCCAGAACCATCGCGCTCAAACCTGTACAGGTCGGCGATTGAAGCCCTCGCGAGGAACATCGGATCAGACATCGCAGCCGTGACAGCAGACTTGCAGCCATACCCACCCGGGCGAAAAACACCATGCCTAAACAATCACAACCCTGCATCGGCCAAAGTGACATACCCCGTATCGATGAGTTCGCTCTTGAGATTCGACGCACTCACCGCGATCAGCGATTGCGTGAACGCAGGCACGGACTTGCCATTGACCGTAGTCTTGCTCACCGATTGCAATGCGGTCACATCCCCGCCGGACGCCAGCTGCCGACTCACTTTCGCGATGCCTGTCGCCAGCTCCGCACGGTCTTCGAGGGCGGTCATCCATAACTTGCCGTTCACGATATCGGGAAGCATGTCGGTATATGCCCCGTATCCGGTCACAATCGGCCATTGAAGGGATGCTGCCGAAGACGTATCGTCCTGCCCCAAGCCAGCGGGGGATGGTACGGCCGACTTGGTGAGATCCTTGTGGCCGGCGAGATTGCCAACGATGCCAAGAATCGATATCGATGGGTTGATCTCAGCCGAAGACCCTTCATATCCGAGCGCGTCGAGTTCCTGCACAATCACCGATGCGATGTAGTCATTCATCGCGATGATCCCGTCGATATGGACCGGCTTTGCGGCGCCCTCAGGCTTCAGTCTGGAATCAAGCTCCTGCTTGACATCGTTGTCGCTTGACGCCGTAAACGCCACGGAACTCCAGCTTGTCGCCGACGTGGACGCATTGAGTGTGCCGGAGGCGCTGACTACGGCTCCCGATTTGAAATACGGGCCAAGCACCTTCCAGATGCCCTTGAACGCCTCTTTGCCGAAGGCCATGGATACAGACTGGTCCTCATCTTTGGCGGAACCGACAGGCAGAAAGACTTCGATGGTCTTTGGATTCGTGGCGGAGACCGAATCGAGCTGCAGCTTGCTGACCAGCTGCTTCGCCTGGATTTCACCGATGCTCCGTGCGGTTGACATCTGTACGAATGCGTCGGGCGAGAACCCACCGATGTCGTTGGACAGCACGATGACATGCATGCCTGATTTCCGGGCGAGCGTCAATGCGCTGGTCATCCGCTGATCCGCTGTGGCATCGGCGTCGTTTGATGATGATTCGGAATCCAGGGGATTGGTGACATAATCACCATACTGTGTCGTGGTGCTGTCCGTTGACGTGCAAGGCGCGACAATCAAGGTGGTCGCGCTGCCCGTCGAGGAATGTTTCGACGAGGTCTCGGCGGCGCGGGACACGACATAATCCTGGATGTCTTGGCTCTGCTTGTCTAGACTACCGTCCGTATGCGTGCTTATCTGCTTGGCAGCGAACCCTTGTTCCACCAGCTCGCTTTTGATGCTAGGCACAAGTTTCGCCCACTTGTTCAGTGGCGTGTGCTGTGAGATGGTGATGCCGTCGGACGGGGTGAAGATTGCCACCGATCCCAAGCCGGAGGTCGCGGTACTTGTCGGCTGACCATCGCTTCCCGTGCCGCATGCGCCCGCCATGGACAGCATGCCGATGCACGCGAGTGACGTGACCAAAGCCTTCAACGTGCCGATGCGATGCGATGCCATATGAACCTTTCCGTCCTAACGTGCCCACGTATGGTATACCTTACCGGATACAGCAATGCCCGGGAACAAGATGTTCCCGGGCAATACCTCCACGAACGGCTAGGGTTACTCGGCGAGCGCCCGAGACAGCTCCTCGTCGAGAGCGTCCATGAAGCCTTGGGTGTCAAGCCATGGCTGGTCAGGACCGACGAGCATGGCGAGATCCTTGGTCATACGGCCGGACTCCACGGTGTGGACGATCACATGCTCCAGGGTTTCGGCGAAATGCGCCACTTCAGGCGTGTTGTCCAGCTTGGCGCGGTGCTTGAGGCCACCGGTCCAGGCGAAGATGGAGGCAATCGGGTTGGTCGAGGTCTTTTCTCCCTTGAGCCAACGACGGTAATGCCGGGTGACGGTGCCGTGCGCCGCTTCGGCTTCGACGGTTTGGCCGTCCGGTGTCATGAGCACAGACGTCATGAGACCGAGCGAACCGAAGCCCTGGGCGACGCTGTCGGACTGGACATCGCCGTCATAGTTCTTGCACGCCCAGATGTACCCGCCGTGCCATTTCAGCGAGCTCGCCACCATGTCATCGATGAGACGATGCTCGTAGGTCAGGCCTTCCGCGGCGTACTGGTCCTTGAACTCGGTTTCGAAGACCTCGGCGAAGATGTCTTTGAATTCGCCGTCGTACGCCTTGAGAATCGTGTTCTTGGTGGACAGATACACCGGCAGGTGACGCTGCAGGCCGTAGCGGAAGCATGCTCGCGCGAATCCGCGGATGGATTCGGCCACGTTGTACTGCACCTGCGCAACGCCGGCACCCGGGTAATCGAAGACCACATGCTCAATCGGCTCGCTGCCGTCGTCCGGGGTGAAGGTGACCGTCAAGCGGCCGGGGCGATCGACCTTGAAATCGGTCGCCTTGTACTGGTCACCGAACGCATGACGCGCGACAACAATCGGCTTGGTCCAGCCGGGAACGAGCCTCGGGATATTGGAAATCACAATCGGCTCGCGGAAGATGGTGCCACCGAGGATGTTGCGGATGGTGCCGTTGGGTGACTTCCACATCTTCTTCAGACCGAATTCCTTGACCCTGGCCTCGTCCGGGGTGATGGTTGCGCATTTGACGCCGACATGTTCGCGCTTGATGGCGTTGGCCGCATCGATGGTCACCTGGTCGTCGGTGGCGTCTCTGTTCTTGATGCCCAGATCGTAGTATTCCAAGTCGATGTCGAGATAGGGGAGGATCAGACGATCTTTGATATCCTTCCAGATCACGCGGGTCATTTCGTCTCCGTCGAGCTCGACGACCTTGCCTTCGACCTTAATCTTGGCCATGAATTGCCCTCCTCACGGGGTTGTGAAGGTTATGCGATATCTTATTCATACCGCAAACCCATAACGAATGTGTGCCCGCGTCCACGATGTTGGACACTTCCGCCGCTTGAGCCGCTTCGAACGCCACGATGCTGCATCAAGCTTCAGCTGGTGGAAACTTGATGGCGTTCGTCACGAGTTCGCATTAGCCTTGAAACCATGTCTCAGGAAATTGAAATCGGTCTGGGCAAGAAGGCCCGGCTCGCATACTCTCTGGATGATGTCGCCATCGTCCCGTCCCGCCGTACGCGCGATCCGCAGGACGTCAGCACGGCATGGCAGATTGACGCCTACGAGTTCGACATACCGGTCATCGCCGCGCCGATGGATTCGGTAACGAGCCCAGAAACGGCCATCGAAATGGGTCGTCTCGGCGGACTCGGTGTCCTCGACCTCGAAGGCTTGTGGACGCGGTATGAAGATCCCAAGCCGCTTCTCGACGAAATCGCCACGTTGCCGGAAGGGCAGGCGACCCGTCGCATGCAGGAAATTTATGCCGAGCCGATCAAGCCTGAGCTGATTACGCAACGCCTTCACGAGATCCGCAAGGCGGGCGTGACCGTCGCCGGCGCGTTGAGCCCGCAGCGTACGCAGGAACTGTATTCCACCGTGATCGAAGCCGGCGTGGATTTGTTCGTGATCCGCGGCACTGCGGTGTCGGCGGAACATGTGTCTACTGATCATGAGCCGCTCAATCTCAAGAAGTTCATTTACGACCTTGATGTCCCCGTCATCGTGGGAGGCGCCACGAATTACACCGCGGCACTGCATCTGATGCGCACTGGCGCCGCGGGTGTGCTCGTCGGCTTCGGCGGCGGCGCTGTCTCGGGAACGCTCAACACCATTGGTCTTCAAGCCCCTATGGCCACGGCCATCGCGGATATTGCCGAAGCAAGGCGCGACTACATGGACGAATCCGGCGGACGGTATGTCCAGCTCATCGCCGACGGCGGCATGGGCTCGTCGGGCAACTTCATCAAGGCTTTTGCACTCGGCGCCGACGCGGTGATGCTGGGTTCGCCGCTCGCCCGCGCGACCGAGGCCCCCGGTCATGGCATGCATTGGGGTTCCGAGGCACGGCATCAGACGCTTCCGCGAGGCAAACGCACCAATGTCGGTACCGTCGCCCCGCTCAAGGAGATTCTGTATGGGCCCAGCCATCAGGCTGATGGTACGACCAATTTCATCGGTGCGCTTCGCCGTGCCATGGCGTCCACGGGTTATGTGGACGTGAAGAATTTCCAGCGTTGCTCGGTGGTCGTTACCTCCTCCGGTCGCTGACCGAGGCAAGTTATCCACATATCCACAAATCCCGTCATGCCGGTTGACATGGCGGGATTTTTCTGTTCCCCTTGAATAGCCATCCGGCAACAGGCCGGCGAGCAATGAAGCCCGGAAGGGGGAACACCATATGAACGACAGCACCGAACTGTGGACATACCGGTACGAACGCAATCTGCCCAGAATGGAGGGCAATATCACCGTAGGCTCCTTTGGGGTCACGGTTCCCGTGCGTATCGTCGGCTTCTTTCCCGAAGCCCCCGACACGTACAGTGTGAAATTCTGCCAGGAATACGCATTCCTCGTCTACAACATGGCGTGCATGCTCGCCGACACCTATCGCGGCCGCGGCGTAACGCCCTTATTACGCAAACATCTGGCGCCTCAATGCATCGAACGTCTTGAATTCATGTGGCAGCTGGTTGGTTGCTATGACATCCTCAATCTCGAAGATGAGAAAAACGCGATGATCAAAATGGTTCCACCTATGCCGCAATGGATCCATTTCGCGCTGGTGACCAGTGAGCTCATGGAATGCACGGTCAACGTCAACATCGGCACCATTGTGTTCCATTCGATGCTTGTCTTCCGCCGCAAAGCAAGCCGGTGGATTTGCGACCTCGCGGACATTGGCTGACAAATCCCAGCGAACATCCATGTTCCAAGCAAGCCATAGGACTATAATTAAACACATGCTGAAAGAATTTTCTGTTGATCCGGTCTATCAGACCACGGATGACGATACGGTCTACTCGCTCCTCGCGAAGCGCGCGCAACGCGATCCGCAAGGAGCGATAGCCGAATGGCAGAGTGAACGCGACCGTGTATGGCATACGGTCAGCGCACAGGAGATGGATGACCGTGTCCGCGCGGTCGCCCGCGGTCTGTTGGGTATCGGCGTCAAGCACGGCAGCATGGTGGTTATCTACTCCGCCACCTGCTACGACTGGGCGATCGTGGACTTCGCATGCTCGGCGATCGGTGCGGTCACCGTACCGATTTACGAGACGGATTCCGCCAAGCAGGCGGCAGGCATTGTCCAGGATGTCAAGCCAATCATCGCATTCGCCGGCGATGAATCGCATGCCCATACGCTTGACGTCATCCGGCGTGACAGCCCTGACCTGACCTACGTGTTCAATTTCCAGACCGATGGGCTTAACGCCGTCGTTGATTTCGGGGAATCCGTCACCGATGACGAGCTCGCCCTCGCGATGGGCAAGGTCAAGGCTGACGACGTGTCGACCATTGTGTACACCTCAGGTTCGACGGGCAAGCCCAAAGGCGCCATGCTCACCAGCCGCAACTTCACCCACATCGTCTATGCTGGCTACGATGTGCTCGACGAGATGCTGTACCAGCCCAGCCGCCTGCTGCTGTTTCTGCCGCTGGCACACTGCTTCGCCAGGTACATCCAGTACACCGCGATCGGCGCCCAGGGCGTGGTTGGGTATATCCCTACCGCCAAGCATCTGCTCGCCGATCTGCGCAGTTTCAAGCCAACGTATCTGCTCGGCGTGCCGCGCGTGTTCGAGAAGGTTTACAACGCGGCTTCGCAGAAGGCCGGCGCAGGCTTCCAGGGCCGTGTGTTCGCCAAGGCGTTCAAGCATTTCGTCCAATGGTCGAAGGATGAGGACGAGCACCAAGGCCGTCATACTTTGGGGGAGCGGATCCACCATCGTTTCTACATGGCCACGGTCGGCAAATCGATGCGCTCCGCACTCGGCCCGAACCTCAAGTATCTTGCCTGCGGCGGCGCGCCCATCAACGCCGACCTCGCCCATTTCTTCAACGGTATGGACGGCATTACCTTCATCCAGGGGTACGGCATGACGGAAACCGCAGCTCCGTGCGTGGTCAACTTCGAAGACGCGAACAAAGTAGGTTCGGTCGGCCGCCCCGGCCCCGGCATCGCCATCAGGACGCTGGACGACGGAGAAGTCGAAATAAAAGGCCCGAATGTGTTCAAAGGCTATTTCAAGCAGCCTGAACTCACCGCTGAAGTCCTTGAGCCCGACGGCTGGCTGCACAGCGGCGATATCGGATATATCGACGACCGCGGATTCCTGTTCATCACTGGCCGCAAGAAGGATATCATTATCACCGCGGGCGGCAAGAACATCAGTCCGGCACCGTTGGAGGACACGATCAACACCTGCCCGATCGTCTCGCACACCGTAGTGATCGGCGATGGACGGCCGTTCGTGGCGGCACTCATCGCGCTCGACGAAGAGATGACCCGTGATTGGCTGAAGAACCAGGGTATGGATGCCGAGATGCCAATGGAACAAATCGCGAACAACGATGCTGTCAGGGCGTTCGTGCAGCAGTACATCGATCAGGCGAACAGCTCCGTCTCCCGTGCGGAATCGGTGCGCAAGTTCGCCATTCTTCCCGATGATTTTAGCCAGGACGCCGGCACGCTTACCCCGAGCATGAAAGTGGTGCGCAAGAAGGTCATCGAGCGTTACGACGATATCATCGAGCATGTCATCTACACGCCGAAAGGCCCATCCGTACCGATTCCCGCGACCGTGAAACTGTTTGACAAGACCGCGGAAACGGTGTCGCAGGTCTCTGAGACCGTCAGCCCGAAGGTTAAGCAAGCGATTGACCAGGCCAAGTCGAATATGGCCGAACTCCGCGCCAAGCGGCAGGGCGAAAGCTCCGACGAGGAACTCGCTCAGGGCACGGATGCCGAGACCCAAGACAACGGCACTGAGAACACTAACGAGACAGAGGAGAAGTGACAATTGGCAATCCGAGAGATTCGAGTAATTCCCGACCCCATCCTGCGCACCCCGTGCGATGAGATCACCACAATCACGCCGGCAATCCGCCGTTTGGTGCAGGATCTGCTCGACACCGTCGACGATCCCGGTCGCGCCGGACTTTCAGCGAACCAGATCGGCGTGGGTCTGCGCGCCTTCTCATACAACATCGAAGGCAAGGTCGGCTATGTCCTCAACCCGGTAATCGAGGACAAGCAGGGCGAACAATACGGCGATGAAGGCTGCCTGTCCGTACCCGGCTTGTGGTACAAGACCCGTCGCGCCGATTACGCCCGGGTGCGCGGCATCGACCTCGACGGCAAAACCGTCGTGCTCGAAGGCAAGGGTATCATGGGAAGAATGTTGCAGCATGAGACAGACCACCTCGACGGCCATATCTATCTGGACCGGCTGGAGAAAAGCGAGCGCAGGGCCGCAATGAGGCAGTTGCGCGGCGAACGCTGATCTGGCGGTTGATTGTGTGATGGCACGGATCGGGAAATCCCCGGTCCGTGCTATTATTTTACCCCGTGCGCCACATCGCTTCCGTGCAAGTCGCGCAGCTAGGAAGCACCCATTGTCCAACCGGCGCATAATTCGCGTCATGTCCGCGACGCCCCGTGTCGGTCGGCCTAGTATCAGGTTGCACGCGGAGGCACATGGCCAGGCAATAACCGACAATGAAAGGTAGCAGTACCATGGCTCAGATCACTATGAGCGACATGCTGAAGGCCGGTCTCCATTTCGGCCATCAGACCCGCCGTTGGAATCCGAAGATGAAGCAGTACATCCTCATGGAGCGCAACGGCATCCACATCATCAATCTGTTCAAGTCCCTTGATCTGATTGACGTCGCCTACGACTTCATCAAGGAAACCGTTGCCCACAACGGCACGGTTCTCTTCGTGGGCACCAAGAAGCAGGCGCAGGAAGCCATCAAGAACCAGGCGACCCGCGTCGGTATGCCGTATGTCTCCGAGCGCTGGCTCGGCGGTATGCTCACCAACTTCCAGACCGTGTCCAAGCGCGTCGCCCGTCTCAAGGAACTCGAAGAGATGGACTTCACCGACGTGCGTGGTTCCGGCCTGACCAAGAAGGAACTGCTGCTGCTTGAGCGCGAGAAGGACAAGCTGGAGAAGCAGCTTGGCGGTATCCGCAACATGAACCGCACTCCTTCGGTGCTGTTCGTCGTGGACATCAACAAGGAAGCGCTGGCCGTCTCCGAAGCCCACAAGCTGGGCATTCCGGTGGTCGCCATCGTTGACACCAACACCGACCCGGATCTGGTTGATTACCCGATCCCGGCGAACGATGACGCGATCCGCGGCATCGAACTGCTCACCAGCCTGATGGCTGATGCCGTCGCCGACGGTCTGCTCGAGCGTTCCGGCAAGGCGGCCAAGGCCGATGACAAGTCTGAGCAGCCGATGGCTGCTTGGGAGAAGGAGCTCCTGACCAAGGACGCCCCGACTGCCGAAGCCGAAGAAGCCAAGAGCGAAGAGCCCAAGGCCTGATTCGCGGCATTTGTTATCCTAGGCGGCGGGAGACCAACCATCTCCCGCCGCTGGGTATCACTTCAAAATCAAGAGGAGACAACACATGGCAGCTATCACTGCAGCTCTGATCAAGCAGGTGCGTGAAGAAACCGGCGCCGGTATGATGGATGTGAAGAAGGCTCTTACCGAAGCCGAAGGCGATGTCGCCCGCGCCAAGGAAATCATCCGCGCCAAGGGCATCGCGGCAGCGGGTAAGCGCGAAGGCCGCAAGGCCCAGGAAGGCACCATCGCGTCTAAGGTCGTCAAGACCGCGGACGGCGAGGTCGGCTACGCTGTTGAGATCAATTCCGAGACCGATTTCGTGGCAAAGACCCCGAAGTTCGTCGAGTTCGCCGAGTCCGTGCTGGACGCAGCCATCGCCGCCGACGCGAACAACGTGGACGACGTGCTTGCAGCCAAGACCGCTGACGGCGATGTCAAGCTGGACATCGAACAGGCCGCCGCGCTCTTTGGCGAGCATGTCAAGGTCGGCCAGTTCGCCAAGATCGCCGGACCTCATGTCGAGATCTACGCGCATCGCAAGTCCGCCGAAATGCCGCCGTCCATCGTGGCTCTCATCGCCACTGACGAAGCCGGCGAAAAGGTCGCTCACGAGGCCGCGCTGCAGATTTCCGCGATGAGCCCGCGCTGGCTCACCCGCGAGGACGTCGATCCGACCGTTCTCGAGTCCGAGCGTCGTATCGCGACCGAGAAGACTTCGGATGAGCTCGCCGCCAAGGGCAAGCCGCAGGCCGTCATCGATAAGATCGCGCCGAAGATCGTCGAAGGCCGTCTCAACGCCTTCTACAAGGAAGCGGTGCTTCTGGATCAGGATTACGTCAAGGATCCGTCCAAGACCGTCGGTAAGCTGTTCGACGAAGCCGGTGCGAAGGCGATCGCTTTCGCCCGTATCGAAGTCGGCAAGGGCGACGAAGAGGACTGACCCTCTGACAGCCCGCCCCGTGCCATCACCTGAAGGTCGGGGCTAGGGACGCGAACCGATACCCGCCGTAGTCAGTTTCAAGCAACTGCCCGCGGCGGGTTTTCCTATCTTTGGTGGTTTGTGATATTCCCAATGCGGTGATGCAAGACCCGCGGGCGAGTCGATGCACGTCTGTCGTTCATCGACGCTACAGTGGTTAGGCGGCAATGATAAGACAGGCACAGAAAGGCCCAAATATGACTGGCACGGATAAGCCACGCAGGGTGTTGCTCAAGCTCTCAGGCGAAGCGTTCGGCGGGGGAGCAGTCGGCATTGATACGAAGGTGGTGCGGCGCATCGCCCAGGAAATCGTTCCCGCAGTACGTCAGGGTGTTCAGGTAGCCATCGTCACCGGCGGCGGCAACTTCTTCCGCGGAGCAGAACTTCAACAGGCCGGCATCGATCGCAGCCGCGGCGATTACATGGGCATGCTCGGCACCGTTATGAACTGTCTCGCATTGCAGGACTTCCTCGAGCAGGAAGGCCAAGCCACCCGTGTGCAGACGGCCATCGCCATGGGGCAGGTCGCCGAGCCGTATATCCCGCTCAAGGCCATCAGGCATCTGGAAAAGGGCCGCGTGGTGATTTTCGGCGCAGGCGCCGGCATGCCATATTTCTCAACTGACACGGTTTCCATCCAGCGTTCCTTGGAAATCCATTGCGACGAGGTGCTGATGGGCAAGAACGGCGTCGACGGTGTCTATACCGCAGACCCGCGCAAAGTCGAACACGCGCAGCGTTTCGCCACGCTCAGCTACAATCGCGCCCTTGTCGACAACCTCGCTGTCATGGACGCGTCCGCATTGTCCATGGCACGCGACAACCGCAAGCCGATCCGCGTATTCGGGCTCGAGGAGCCGGGCAATGTCACCAAGGCCCTGCTCGGTGAACAGCTCGGCACGCTCGTGTCAACCGCCCAATCGACGCTCGTCGACTGAACATCAAGGGTCGTGCGCCGATTCGACGCCGCATGACGATACAATAAGAACAACCAGTCGTTCAACGACGAATCCGCCAAAGGAGATAGCATGGCCACAGTCATCGAACAAGCCAAGGAACAGATGGGCAAGTCCGTCGAAGCCACCAAGGAGAACTTCACCGGTATCCGTACCGGGCGCGCGAACCCGGCGCTGCTCAACGGCCTGACCGTCGAGTATTACGGCGTGCCTACGCCAATCAAGGCCGTCGCCACCATCGGCGTTCCAGAGCCGCGTACTCTGGCGGTCACTCCTTATGACGCCTCACAGGCGAACGCCGTCGAAAAGGCCATCCGCGACTCCGATCTCGGCGTCAGCCCCCGCAGGGAGGGCAGCGTCATCTACGCAACCATGCCCGAGCTGACCGAGGAACGCCGCAAGGAGTATGTGAAGATCGCCAAGACCAAGGCCGAAGAGGGCAAGGTGGCGGTTCGTAACATCCGTCGCAAGGCCAAGGAAACCATCGACAAGTCCGTCAAGGACGGCGATATGGGCGAGGACGACGGCGATCGCCAGCTCAAAGAGCTTGACAAGATCACCAAGCAGTTCACGGACGAACTTGATTCTCTGCTGGAAACCAAGCAGAAGGAGATTATGGAGGTCTGAGGACCCCTACACGACGGGCCTCGATCATGCCGTATACACGGATGTCGGGGCCCGTTTCCGATGGTGAGCCGATAAGGGATGATGATGGACAAACATGTAGAGCATGACGGCAACGCCGACGAAACGATAGAGGAAATCAACAAGAAGACGGGTCGCAACATGCCCCAGGCGATTGCCACGGCCGTCGTGCTGATCGCGATCATCATCGCATGCTTGGCGATCAGCATGGACGTGTTCATGGTGTTACTCGTCGTCTTCATGATCCTGGCCTTGTGGGAGCTTCGAGTCGATTTCGCGATTGCCGGCATGCACATCCCTGTGGTGATGCTGTGGATTTGCTCAACGGTCACCCTGCTGGCAACCTACTATTCGCCTTGGCATGTGTCGACAATGGCCTTGTGCATCATGCTCTCAATCGTGCTCGTCGCACTGAGCGCCACCGCGAATTTCAGCTTCGGAGACCGGCTGAGTATGGAGGTTGAGCGGAAACTCGCGCAGACAAACGCCGGGGCACGGCTCGAATCCTCCTTCAATCACGGTTCCGCCACCGTACAGCACAGCCGGCTGACCAGTGTGGCGGTCTCCGTGTTCGCAGTGTTGTATATCCCCTTGATCGCCTCGTTCATCGCATTGTCGCTGACTTTCCATGGCCATGCTTTCGCCCATGCCATCATGATTGTGTTCCTGCCCGCGTTGAGTGATACCGGCGGCTTGTTCGCCGGCGCTTGGTTCGGCAAGCACAAACTGTCTCCACGTATTTCCCCCAAGAAATCGGTGGAAGGGCTGCTCGGCTCGATTCTGTTCGCCATGGCGGGCGCGTTCGCCATCTTCGCATGCACCTACCCGTCTCTGTGGGCATCCCGCTGGTGGGTGCCGATCGTGGTCGGCATCCTCATGGGTATCGTGGGCACGTTCGGCGATTTGTGCGCATCCATGCTCAAGCGCGACATCGGCATCAAAGATATGGGCCATCTGCTCAAAGGTCACGGCGGGGTGATGGACCGCGTCGATTCCATTCTGCTGACCGCCCCGTTCATGATGGCGTTGCTGTATGTCACCGGCTTGTAACCTGATACGCCGTCGGCATCATCAATGACAGCATTCCATGAGTACACCCGCAATACAAGAACCAAGCAACACAACTGACAGGAGCATGTATGGCTACGCACGATGACGGCGACGTGAACTCGGGTCAGACACCGGAAACCGGTATCACCCCCGGAGGCACCACTG
The DNA here is from genome assembly GCF_052121135.1 of Bifidobacterium sp. LCP19S3_E9. NCBI lineage: Bacteria > Bacillati > Actinomycetota > Actinomycetes > Bifidobacteriales > Bifidobacteriaceae > Bifidobacterium > Bifidobacterium sp. LCP19S3_E9. Next base: position 142,087 of record NZ_JBQKEV010000002.1, read on the forward strand.
GCGCATTCCGCGATGTGCTCGCCAAGGACCATGCCCGGCGCGGCAAACCGCCGGTTCATCTGGTCGATATGAGCCCCGAGGAACGCGTGGCTGCGGCGAAAGCCATCGGCATGCCCAAATTCCGTGTCAAGCAGCTCGCCAACCACTATTTCGCGCATTTCGACACGGATGTCGAATCATTCACCGATTTTCCGTCGAAACTCAGCGCCACCGCGCAGGAGGCTTTCTTCCCGGAACTCATCCATGAGGTCACACACCAGAGCGCAGACGAGGGAACGACAATCAAGACGCTGTGGCGCTTGTTCGACGGGGCCATGATCGAATCCGTGCTCATGCGATACCCGAGTCGCACCACCTTGTGCATCTCAAGCCAGGTCGGTTGTGGGATGGGCTGCCCATTCTGCGCCACGGGCCAGCTCGGATTGACGCGCAACATGTCGACCGGCGAGATTCTCGAGCAGGTGCGCATCGCGGCGAAAACCGCTCGCGACGGCGGCATCACCGGAGGTCCGTGCCGATTGAGCAATGTCGTGTTCATGGGCATGGGCGAGCCGATGGGCAACTACCGTTCCGTCATCAGCGCAGTCCGGCAGATCAGCGCGATGCCTCCGGAGGGGTTCGGCATCTCCGCACGCAACATCACCGTCTCAACGGTCGGCGTCGTGCCCGGCATTCGAAAACTCGCCCAAGAGGGGCTGCCTGTCCGCCTTGCGGTGTCGTTGCATGCCCCCAGCGACGAGCTGCGCGATGAACTCGTCCCGATGAACCGCAGGTTCAACACCACCCAGGTGCTCGATGCCGCTCATGACTATTATCTGGCGACCAAACGCCGAGTGAGTATCGAATACGCACTGATGCGGGGAATCAACGACCAGGCGGAACATGCCCGACTACTCGCGAAACGATTGAACCACTACGGCGATGATTGGGCGCATGTCAACCCAATTCCGCTCAACCCTATCGAGGGATCGAAGTGGACCGCGTCTAAACCGGAAGACGAGCGTCAATTCCTTGACATCCTGCACCACGCAGGCATCACGGCGACCCTGCGGGACACACGTGGACAGGATATCGACGGTGCGTGTGGGCAACTTTCAGCGAAATACAGGAAAACCGCTTGAAACGAACCGAATTCGGATTGCGCGCCCACTTCGTGAGACGGACCGTCGGATTGCTCTAGCCCAACGGCTATGGTGTGACGTGTAGGCAAGCTTCACCCTTCACACAAGGAGTCGCAAATGGCATTGGCGGTTCGCGTTATTCCGTGCCTCGACGTCGACGCAGGTCGTGTGGTCAAGGGCGTGCATTTCGAGAACCTCCGCGATGCAGGTGATCCAGTGGAGCTTGCAGCCGAATATTATCGTCAGGGCGCAGATGAGCTCACCTTCCTCGATGTGACCGCCTCCACAGGGCATCGTCGCACCATGTTCGACGTCGTCAACAGAACGGCCCAGCAACTGTTCATCCCGCTTACCGTGGGTGGTGGAGTCCGTTCCGTCGACGATGTAGACCAGCTTTTGCGGTGCGGCGCCGACAAAGTCAGTGTCAACACTGCGGCAATCAACAATCCGACGCTAATCAGCGATATTTCCCAGCGTTTCGGTAGCCAGGTCCTAGTGCTTTCTGTGGATGCACGTCGCGAACGCGGCGAGCAGCACACGCAGTCCGGTTTCGAAGTGACGACCATGGGCGGCCGCCATTCCACTGGCATCGACGCGTTGTGGTGGGCCCGCCGGGCCCAGGAACTTGGAGCAGGCGAAGTACTGCTGAACTCAATGGATGCTGATGGAACCGAGAACGGATTCGATCTCGAGATGATCCGTGCGATGCGTTCGCAGGTCACCATACCGATTATCGCCAGCGGCGGTGCCGGCAAGGTGGAGGATTTCCCACCCGCCATCGAGGCCGGAGCCGATGCGGTCCTCGCAGCGTCAGTCTTCCATTACGGGAAGATGACGATTGGCGAAGTCAAAGCCGAGCTGCGCAAGGCCGGCTATACGGTTCGCTGACCCAACAGCATTCCGAGGATACGTTGAGACATCCGGATATGGCCGTAACGCAATCAGGCCAGTCCACCATCCCGGAGTTCCTCTCATGTTTTCTTCAGTACCCGCTTTCCGCACCGGCGGACGGGAAATCCCTCGCCGATGCTTGGCGACAATGACATCCCAACAACAAGCCAACAGACAGGGAGCGAAACCCATGGCATCGAATGGCAATGATCCACAGCCGCAATACGACAACAGCACCGCGCTCGACCCAAGAATCGCCGCAAGACTCAAACGCGATGACAAAGGACTTGTCGCCGCGGTCATCCAGCAATACGACACGCATGAAGTGCTGATGGTCGGTTACATGAACGATGAGGCTCTCAGACGCACACTCACCACCGGGCGGGTGACGTTCTGGTCCCGCTCACGACAGGAATATTGGCGCAAAGGAGACACGTCCGGACATGTCCAGTATGTCAAGGCGCTGAATCTCGATTGTGACGGCGACGCCATCCTCGTCGAGGTCGATCAGGTCGGAGCGGCATGCCACACCGGCAAGAGGTCATGCTTCGAACAGGGCGGTCCGCTGCCGGTGGTCGTTGGATATCGCACGAAGGAGCAGGAACAGCAATGAGCACGTGCAGCGTAACCAACCTGAGATGGGGCGAAACTTGGCCGGACCGCCGCCAATTCCACGAGCTGGCTGACCAAGGGTACCGTGTCATTCCCATTGTGCGCAGGTTGCTTGCCGATTCACTGACACCTGTGGGATTCTACGAACGGCTCGCCGGTGGAGCAAGCGGCACGTTCATCCTGGAATCCGCGGAATATGGCGGATCGTGGAGCCGGTACAGCTTCATCGGTGTACATTCCATGGCGCAATTGCGTTCCGACCACGGCCAAGCCAGCTGGTTAGGCACTGTGCCCAAAGGCATCCCCACGAGCGGCGATGTCGCCGAAGTCGCTCATGCCACTCTGCGAGCGCTCAAGGCGCCTAACGTCGAGGGGCTGCCGAACCTGACCAGCGGGCTGGTCGGCACGGTCGGCTGGGATGCCATCAGACATTGGGAGCCGACGCTCAGCGCGAACGCGCCCGATGAGACCGGTCAGCCGGAAACGGTGCTGGCACTGGCCACCGATATCGCCGTCATCGACCATGTGAACGGTTCGGTGTGGCTGATTGCGAACGCCGTCAACATGGATGATTCGCCTACCCGTGCCGACCTCGCCTACGATCGCGCCGTCGAGCGCCTGAACACGATGGAGCGCAAGGCCGCAACCCCCGCCGAGGGCGAATCTCGGGTCAATGTCCTCGACCCGAGCGTCCCCAAGCCGGAACTTAGGTTCCGTACGCCCAAGGACCAGTACGAGCGCGCGGTCAAACGCGCCAAGCAGCATATCATCGACGGGGACGTGTTCCAGGTCGTCATCTCGCAGCGTCTCGACATTGATTCCCCAGCCGATCCGATTGATGTCTACCGGGTGTTGCGCACGCTCAATCCGAGTCCATACATGTACTTCTTCGCGTTGACGGACGCACAGGGCCGTGATTTCAATGTCGTCGGTTCGAGCCCGGAAACCCTGATCAAAGTGGACGACGGCCATGCGATGACCTTCCCAATCGCAGGATCGCGACCACGTGGCGCCACCCCAGAAGAGGACGCCCGTCTGGAACAGGAACTGCTTGCCGATCCGAAGGAACGCAGCGAGCACATCATGCTTGTCGACCTGTCCCGCAACGATCTAAGCCGCGTATGCGTCCCCGATAGCGTGGAAGTCGTCTCCCTGATGGATATCAAACGGTTCAGCCACATCATGCACATTTGTTCGACGGTGACAGGCACGGTCAGCCCGGACAAAACCGTATTCGATGTCTTCACCTCGGCGTTCCCGGCGGGCACGTTGTCGGGAGCACCGAAGCCCAAGGCGATTGACATCATCGACCAGCTCGAACCCGCAGACCGCGGTATTTACGGTGGAACCGCCGGATACTTCGATTTCAGCGGCAACATGGATATGGCCATCACCATCCGCACCGCCTTCATCCGCGACCATCAGGCCTCGGTGCAAGCGGGCGCCGGCATCGTACTCGACTCCGTGCCAGCCAACGAGTGGCAGGAGACACGCAACAAAGCCGAGGCCAGCGTCGAAGCGATCCAGATCGCCGCGCAATTGCGTTCGTTGCAACCAGAGGATCCACGCCATGTACGGGGATGAGCTGCGACGCGTCCACGCGCACGCCGATGTCCCGGTATGCGGGAATCCCCGTGGAATGACACGTCTGAATCGTTAGTCTTGGGAACAACTTCTGGAGGAACCATGTCAGTACTTGACGATCTTGTGGCAGGAGCCACACAAGACATGCATGAACGTGCGCAACGCACGCCGATCGATGAGCTCAAACGGCTCGCGGAGACGAGGACGCCGGCGCTTGACGCCACGCAATGGCTCAAACGCGCCGATTCCATACCGGTCATCGCGGAAATCAAACGTGCATCGCCGTCCAAAGGACATCTGGCCGATATTCCCGATCCTGCTGCGCTGGCACGCGAATACGAGACCGGGGGAGCAAGCGCAATCTCCGTGTTGACGGAAGGGCGTCGATTCCTCGGCAGCCTTGTCGATCTCGACCAGGTGCGCCAAGCCGTGCATATTCCGGTGTTGCGCAAGGACTTCATCACCGATGAATACCAGATCTGGGAAGCCAGGGCGCATGGAGCGGATCTGGTGCTCCTCATCGTCGCGGCACTCGACGATAGCCGCCTCGCCCAGCTGCTGAAGCTCACCCACGATTTGGGCATGACCGCACTGGTCGAAACCCATACGCGTGAGGAAATCGACCGTGCGCGCCATGCGGGGGCGAAGGTCATCGGCATCAACGCCCGCAATCTCAAGAATCTTCAGGTGGATGTCAGCAAGTATCAGGAACTTGCCGGCGATCTGCCTGATGATGTCATCAAAGTCGCGGAATCCGGCGTGTTTGGCAGTGTTGAACTCGAGGATTACGCGCGGGCCGGCGCCGATGCGGTGCTGGTCGGTGAAGGTGTCGCGACCGCCGACGACCATACCGCGGCGGTGCGCAGGCTAATACAGACAGGAGAACGCGTGAAAGCCTCAGAATCCACACCATTATCACAACATCAAGGCCCGTACTTCGGCAAGTACGGTGGCCGATTCGTTCCGGAGGCGTTGATTGGGGCGTTGGACGAGCTCGAGCGCGTCTACAACGAAGCCAAAGCCGATCCGGCGTTCCAGGCAGAGCTCAAGCGGCTCAACGAACAATATGTCGGCCGTCCTTCGAAACTCACCGAGGCGCCGCGCTTCGCCGAACGACTCAACAAGAAGACCGGACTCAACGCCCGTGTCTTCCTCAAGCGTGAGGACCTCAACCACACCGGTGCCCACAAAATCAACAACGCGTTGGGCCAGGCGTTGCTGGTCAAGCGCATGGGCAAGACCCGCGTCATCGCGGAGACCGGCGCCGGCCAGCACGGTGTCGCGACCGCAACGGTCTGCGCATTGCTCGGCCTCAAGTGCCGCATCTACATGGGCCAAATCGATGCCCGCCGCCAGGCGCTGAACGTGGCGCGTATGCGGCTGCTTGGTGCCGAGGTTGTCGAAGTAACTCAAGGATCGCGTATTCTCAAGGACGCCATCAACGAAGCGTTGCGAGACTGGGTCACCAACGTGGAGACCACGCATTACCTGCTCGGCACGGTCTGCGGGCCGCACCCGTTCCCAACCATCGTGCGTGACTTCCAGAAGATTATCGGCGAGGAGGCCAAGGAACAGCTCAAGGACATCTACGGCATCGACCACCCGGATGCGATTTGCGCTTGCGTCGGCGGCGGCTCGAACGCCATCGGCATCATGAACGCCTTCCTCGATGACCCCCGTGTCAACCTGTACGGGTTCGAAGCCGGCGGCCACGGCATCGAATCGGGCGAGCACGCCGTACGTCTGACCCCTGGAGCGGCGGATCTGGGTCTGTTCCAAGGCGCCGAATCCTATCTGCTGGAAGATTCCGAAGGACAGACGAAGAACACGTATTCGATTTCTGCCGGCCTTGATTACGCCTCCGTCGGCCCCGAACACGCGTGGCTCAAGGACATCGGCCGCGTACAGTACTCGTATGCCACCGATGACGAAGCGATGAGCGCGTTCAAAGACCTGTGCGAGACCGAAGGTATCATCCCAGCCATCGAAAGCTCTCACGCAGTCGCAGGCGCCTATAAGGCTGCCGCCGATCTCAAGGCGAAGGGGTACACCAATCCGGTGATTGTGGTCAACATCTCGGGACGCGGAGACAAGGACGTGGCCACAGCCGGCAAATGGTTCGGCTATCTGACCGATGAACAAAGCAAGGCGCTGGAAGCCAACGGCGCACACGGCACGAGCGTAGATGGAGAGTGAACGATGACCAACCCCGCAACAACCCCTTCAGGACAGCCTCTCGGCATCAGCCATAAACCGAGCAAGACCCGCGCAATGTTCGATGACTTCAGGAAGCGCGACGAGCCCGCGTTCATCGGATACCTGCCGTATGGTTTCCCGGATTCCGAATACTCGCTCAAGGCCTTCGACACGATGGTTCGCCATGGCGTCAACGCCGTGGAAATCGGCCTACCGTATTCCGACCCGGTGATGGATGGCCCGGTCATCCAAGCGGCGTCAAAAATCGCAATTGACAACGGCGAGCGCATCGCCGACGTGTTCAAAGCGGTGGAAACCGTGGCGAACGCTGGCGGCGTGCCGCTGGTTATGAGCTATTGGAATCTCATCTTCCATTACGGTGTGGAACGTTTCGCGACCGATTTCGAGAACGCCGGTGGCGCCGGTATCATCACGCCTGATCTGATTCCCGACGAAGCCGGTGAATGGATTGAGGCGTCTGACCGCCACGGTCTCGATCGAATCTTCTTGGTGTCTCCGGACACTTCGGATGAGCGTCTGCGCATCGTCGCGGCGAACGCACGCGGTTTCGTGTATGCCGCATCCCGTATGGGCGTCACCGGCGAGCGCGCGACCCTGTCCGCCTCCCCGGAGCGTCTCGTCGCCCGGACCAGGGATGCCGGCGCGCAGAACGTATGTGTCGGCATCGGCGTGTCCACCCCAGAGCAGGGCGCACAGGTCGGATCGTATGCGGATGGCGTGATTGTCGGTTCCGCGCTAGTGCACACCTTGCTCGATGATTCTGCACGCATCCCGAAGCCACTCAACGAAGGCCTGTCCGCGTTGGCAGCAAAAACAGAGGAGCTCGCTGAGGGCATCCACAACGCGCGGCACTGACACCTTGCGCTGAGGCGCTCGGTCGGTCGGCCCGCCTTCACGTACCATCGTGCCGATGACAGGACCCCACCAAGGTGACGCTTGGTGGGGTCCTGTTGTATTCGTTCCGTATCCTCGCCTGGTCACAGCCGACCTAAACTACTGTACTGCTGTATTACATTACTGCAATACAACAGTACAGTAGGAGCAAAGACAGCCCGGGAGTAACCGCCCGCCCACGACGCGCGCCAATACGCCACATCGGCACGTTATCGCCATCGTCTACTACCATCAAGGAATCATGACACTGGCTTATATCCCGTCCCCGTCGATTTCGCAGTTCACCATCGGCCCGGTGACCATCCATTTCTACGCGCTGTGCATCCTCGCCGGCATCATATGCGCGGTGTGGATCACCACGAACCGGTGGAGACATGCCGGGGGCACATTCGACCAGATTCTCGACATCACGCTGTGCGCTGTGCCGGCCGGCATCATCGGCGCGCGGGTGTACCACATCATCACCACGCCGGAACGCTTTTTCGGCCCCAACGGCGATTGGGTCGAGATGTTCCGCATCTGGAACGGCGGACTGGGCATCTGGGGCGGTGTCGTCTTCGGCGCCTTGGCCGCATGGGCATGGTGCCGACACAAGCATTACCCGATGGCCTTGCTCGCCGATTGCGTGGCACCGGGGCTCTTGGTCGCCCAAGCAATCGGGCGTCTGGGCAACTGGTTCAACCAGGAACTGTACGGAGCGCCCACCACTCTTCCTTGGGGCCTGAAACTCAACACTGCGGGAACCGCCATCGGCAGCATGGAGCAATGCTACGACGGCTCGACCTGTCCGACAGGCACTCTGTTCCACCCGACCTTCCTCTACGAGATGATTTGGAATCTCATCGGCGCGGCACTGCTCGTGTGGGTCGGGCACAAGGCGTACCGCACCCTCAAATGCGGATCCCTGTTCGCGCTGTATGTCATGTGGTACACCGCCGGACGCACATGGATCGAATGCCTGCGCATTGATTTTGCTCACGAGTTCCTCGGCGTGAGGATCAACGTATGGGTGTCGATGGTGGCGTTCGTTCTCGGCGCCATCGCCTTCGTCATCCTGCAACGGCGCGGAAAAGACAGTTCGCTGCTTGCGGAACGTCTGCGTACCCAGACCGAACTGGAAGCCAGCGCAAGCGAGGCATGACCTGCCCGGCTGCGGGCCATGTCCACCTTCCGGCTCCCGGTTCGTCATCGTCAGCCGTACTCCATAGAATGAGTATTATGAGTATTCAAATCGCACCTAGCATCCTGTCCGCCGATTTTTGCAATCTCGAGCGTGACCTCAAAGCGATCAGCAATGCCGATCTCGTCCACGTCGATGTGATGGATCACCACTTCGTACCGAACCTCACCTTGGGCGAGCCAATCGTCAAGCGTATCTGCGAGGTCACCGACCTGCCGGTCGACGTGCATCTGATGATCGAGGATCCGGACCGCTGGGCTCCGGAGTATGCGAAGCTCGGCGCAGCGTCGGTGAGCTTCCATATGGGCGCCACACATGCGCCGGTGCGTTTGGCCCGCCAACTGCGTGACATGGGCTGCAAGGCTTGCTTCGCGGTTCGTCCTGCCGAGCCCGTCGAGCCGATTTTCGACATTCTTGACGAGTTCGACATGGTTCTGATCATGACCGTAGAACCGGGCTTCGGCGGCCAGAAGTTCCTTGACAACCAGATGGGCAAGGTTCGTCGCTTGCGCGATGAAATCACCCGCCGCGGTCTGGATACCCACATCCAGGTCGATGGGGGAGTCAGCCCCAAGACCGCGCACATCGTCGCCGATGCGGGCGCCGACGTGCTCGTCGCAGGTTCCGCCGTATACGGTGCCGAAGATCCCGCCGCAGCCATCGAATCAATCCGTGAGAAAGCACAGGCGGCATACCGGGCATAACCGGCCGCCCTGCACGCAACAACAGACAACATAGGGAGACAACAAGTGAAGACCTTCGAATCACTGTTCAAGGAGCTCAGCGAGAAAGCCCAGACCCGCCCTCAAGGTTCACTCACCGTCGGCGAGCTCGACAAAGGCACGCACTTCATCGGCAAGAAGATCGTCGAAGAAGCTGGGGAGACGTGGATCGCTGCCGAATACGAAGGAGCGGAACGCACTGCGGAAGAGATGAGCCAGTTGATCTACCATCTTCAGGTCATGATGATCGATCGGGGTATCACACTGGAAGACATCTACAAGAACCTGTGAGCGTCCTGTCTTCGGGAACCGCAGCAATTAGGGAGGAAATATGTTAAGGATTGCCGTGCCGAACAAAGGCATGCTGTCGGAACCGGCCTGGAACATGCTTGCCGAGGCGGGGTACCGCCTGCGCAGCAACTCACGGCAGTTGGTCGTCGAAGACCCCGATAACGATATCGAGCTGTTCTACCTTCGCCCGCTGGACATCGCCGTGTACGTGGGCCGCGGAACCATCGACGTCGGCATCACCGGCCGCGATCTGCTGCTCAATTCCGGCACCGAGGCCGTCGAGCATATGCCGCTCGGGTTCGGTGCGTCCACGTTCAGGTTCGCAGCTCCCGCGGAATCGCCGATCAACCGTCTTGAGGACATCGACGGCAAGCGCGTTGCCAGCTCCTATGACAAACTGGTCGACGATTATCTCAAGGCCCACGGAATCCACGCCGATATCATTCACCTTGATGGCGCGGTCGAATCCTCCGTGCAGCTTGGCGTCGCCGATCTCATCGCAGATGTCGTCTCCACCGGCACGACGTTGCGCAATGCCGGCCTGCGTGTGTTCGCCGACCCGATTCTGCACTCGGAAGCTATCCTCATCCGTTCCCCGCGTGTCACGGAGAACGACGAGCGCCTGACCATCCTGGGCCGCCGCATCCAAGGCGTCTTAACTGCACAGCGGTACGTGCTTATGGACTACGATATCCCCGTCTCGAAAGTCGCAGCTGCAGTCGAGGTCACGCCGGGCTTCGAGAGCCCGACCATCTCCCCGCTACATGACAAGCAGTGGGCAGCTGTGCGCGTCATGGTGCCGCGTGAAAAGGTCAATCAACTGATGGATCGGCTCTATGAGGTCGGCGCCCGCGGTATCATCGTCACTGCACTCCAGGCATCCCGTATCTGAAGTCCCCAGTGGTTATGAGCGATACACACACGCATTCCAACACCTCAGGGGAGCAGTACAGCCCTGAAGCACGCGACGTGATATTCACGGTGCCCAATGGCATCAGCGTTTTGAGGATTATCTCAATCCCAGTGATTGCCGTCTTGGTGTCCAAACACGAGATGGTCGCCTCGTTGATCATCATCGCCCTGTCGGCCATATCCGACGGGCTTGACGGAGTCATCGCGAGGAAATTCAACCAGGTGAGCAAACTTGGACAGATCCTCGACCCTATCGCTGACCGGCTGCTCATTTTCTGCAGTATCCTCGCCCTCGGCATCGCCCATGTCATCCCATGGTGGGTGTTAATCGTCATCGGTATGCGGGATTTGCTTATGGGAGTCCTCATCGTGATGCTCGCGCAGCATGGGTATGGGCCCCTGCCGGTCCATTTCGTGGGAAAGACGGGCACGGCTCTGCTTATGACGGCGATTGTGTTGCTGATTTTCGCCGATATCTGGAGAAATCCGGCAACTTTGACCTTGCATCTCGTTGCCTTGGCCATCTGCATCTGGGGCATCGCGTTGTACTGGCTCGCAGGGCTTATCTACGCGCATCAGGGACTGGGACTGATCCGTAACGACAACAGGCAGTGACATATGGCAGATATGCTGCATGAAGCACCACAGGCGCCGGACTCCATATCCATACCGAAGGAGATGGCGCCTGTGCGTACGCGGGCTGTCTTTTCCGCTTCCGCGTCATCACTGGGCGCACACCATGCAGCGCCGTCACCTGACATGCCCATCACTCCGAGGCGCAGGCGCCCCCAACTGGAGGATGATTCGCTGCGTCTCATCGATGACCTGACGAACCGTCCGATGGACCCGATGTTCAGCGATTCAAGGCTGGACAAGCGGCCGAAATCGGCTTTTCGTGTGTGGTCGACACGGGTTATCGTGTTCATCATCTGCATCGCCGTAGGATTTTCCGGCAGTATCATCGTCCAGATTCTGCACACCGACCCTCGCAAGGAGATTCGTAGCAGTCTGGCAAAGGAACTCACACAGCAGACCAAGCATCTCAACACCCTGAACAGTGAAGTCTCCTCCTTGAGAGTCAAGGTGGAGAACCAGTCCAAGCAGCTGGCCAACACCACCAAGGACGACACCTTGACCTACGACGAGATGGCCACCGGCACGATTCCGGTGACTGGGCCGGGTATCACGCTGACCATCGCGAACCCGCTCGCCGCGAACAGCGACACCACTTCGGGGTCGTTGCCGCGGGAAAGCAGCTCGAATATCCGTGTCGTCACCGACGGCGATCTGCAGGTGTTCATCCAGATCCTATGGCAGGCCGGCGCGGAAGCCATCTCCATCAATGGCTATCGTCTAGGTGTGCAGACGTCGGTGCGCACCGCAGGCCAGACAATTCTGGTGGGTGTCAACCAGGTGCAGAGCCCCTATAAAATCCAAGCCATAGGGGACGCAAGCGCGTTGGCCTCCGCCGTGGGGGAGAAGAGCCAGCGCTCGTTATATACGACGTTGAAAGGCGCGGGAATCTACCCGCAAATCACGACGTCGAAGTCGATTACACTGGAAGCGGCAAGCTCAAGTGACATCAGCTACGCGGAAAGGGCGAACTAATGGCTGCAGTATTGGGGCTGATCATCGGCGTGGTCATCGGCATCTTCGTAAAACCGGATATACCGGTCGTCTTGCAGCCGTACCTGCCGATCATGGTCGTCGCGGCGCTTGACGCGCTGCTGGGAGCGGCCCGTGCGTATTTCGAACGCACATTCTCCGACAAGGTGTTCGTGATTTCGTTCATCTCCAATGTATTGACCGCCACACTGCTCGTGCTTCTGGGCAATCAGCTCGGCGTCGGCTCGCAGCTGCAGACCGCAGTCATCGTCGTGCTGGGCATCAGAATCTTCTCCAATGTGTCCGCAATCCGCCGGTTCGTCTTCAAGGCGTAATGTCATGAGTCATAAGAAGGAACCACAGGATCTGCTTAGCCGTTTGCACCGTCAGCGTGTCGCGGACAGCGCAAACGACCATACCGAGACGGGATCGTTCCCGGTTGTCAGAAGAAAACCCAAGCGTTCGCTACAAGCGAACGCGGCCCGCACCCGCTTTATGACCAGCCTGCTTGTGCTCTTGCTGTGCGCGTTGCTCGGTTTCAGCTATGCCATCCAGCTGAACAACACCACATCAACATATGAGACGATGAGCGAGGACGAACTGACCAGGCTCATCACCGAGACCAGTTCCCAAGTACAGAATCTCGAACAGCGCAAAAGCCAGCTGACCGAACAGCTCACCGCGCTGCAGAAGGCCGCGGACAAGCAGGCGGAAGCCGAACGCATCGCCAAGCAGAACGAAGAGACCAGCGGCTTGCTCTCCGGCCGTCTGGCGGCACAGGGCAAAGGCGTGGTCATCACCATCAGCAAGGGCGCGAAGGAGCGCATCGATGCCGCCACCATGTTCGAACTGATTGAGGAACTGCGCAATGCAGGTGCGGAAGTCATGGCGGTCAACACCGTGAGAGTCGTGACGTCAACCTACTTCGCCGACACGAAAACGGGGCTGATTTGCGATGGTCAGGAACTTTCCACACCGTACAAGGTCAAGGCTATCGGCGACCCGCAGAATCTGCAGAACGCCGTCAATATCGCCGGCGGCGTCGGCTCCAGGCTCAGTGTGAAATTCGGCGCGAAAGTCAAAGTGACATCATCCGATAAGGTCGAAATCAACGAGATTCGCGACGTACCCCAATATCAATACGCAAAGACTGTAGAATAGCAAGTATGACTGATCCGATTCCAAGCGCAGGCGAAACGACCATCATCGGGATGCCTGCCATCACGATACCCATTACCACGACCGGGGACCGTCCTCTGACCCAGGAAGACCTCGACACCATCACCAAATTGTCGCCCGGCACGGCGCTGCTCATCTCGACGCGAGGCGCTGTATCAGGCTCCAGGTATCTCCTTGACGAGGACGAAGTGACGGTGGGACGCGACCCGCATGCGGACATCCTGCTCGACGATTCGACCGTGTCGCGTCATCATGCGGTCTTCCGCCGCACGAACGGCACGTTCGAAGTCATCGATGCGGGAAGCCTCAACGGCACATATGTCAACCGTCAACGCGTGGATAACGCGGTGTTGCACAACGGTGACGAAATCATGATTGGTAAATTCAGGCTGGTGTTCTTCGGCAACGCCGCGCAGGCCTGAATTTATTTCGGCGTGATCGGCGGCAATCCCGCGATCACGCCTCCTCTTCCCGCACTGCGGCCTCGGTACGGTCTCCAAGCCACCGCAGTATTCTTCAGAAAGGGCACAGGTGACATGGCAGTACATCGTGCTACTCACGCGTCGAACGCTACTGTGTCATCCAGTGACATCACCATCGTCCAAGGGGAGTTGTTTTCCTTCCCTGACGATGACAAGCCGACACGCGGGTACCGAGGGACTGTCGCCTCGAAAGTCGCCGGCATCACCTACCGTCAGCTGGATTATTGGGCACGGAAGCAAATCGTCGAGCCGTCCATCAAAGCCTCGCATGGCTCAGGTTCGCGAAGGTTGTACTCGTTCAAGGACGTGCTGATTCTCGCCGTGTCCAAACGGCTGCTTGACGCAGGCGTGAACCTGCAGAACGTGACCATCGCCATCGGGTATCTCATGCAACGAAGTACCGCGCAACTGGAGCATACGACGATTCTCAGCGACGGCGAGCATGTGCACGAATGCCGGGACGGGGACAGAATCGGCGATGTGCTCGGCAGCGGAACGGCGGTGTTCGGCATTTCCGTGACCGCGCTGTGGCATGGAATCGAGCAGCGGCTTGAACAAGAGCCGCACGTCGACGTGTTTCCCGATGGTTCCGTCACAGCTTCCCAGATGCCGAGCGGTGGACCATTCGAGGAGCTTGCGCAAGCCCGTATGCGCAGGAAACTTGAAATCCGACATGAGGAACGCAGCATGCAGGACTTGGATGAGTATGATCCGTTCCTTGTGCATGTGTGAGTGGCCAGGCATTCACGCGCGGCATGCCATTGCTGCTGTGGATTGCCGTTGTTGGCAGATATGCTCTGATACGGGTTTATTGTCAGTTCTAAGGAGTTACATTCGATGACTGCTCTTCCACTTGTTCTCTGGCTGATTGCCTTGGTATGTTGCGTCACCGTCATCGTGATGGTGCTGAAGATGGATACGCGACGCTCCCATGCCGGTCATCCGGCGGATTCGGCATCCGCCGCCTCTGTAGCGTCTGCTGCCAAGACAGCATCAGATGGTGTTGTGACGTCAGACGATACCGTCGCGGCAGGGGAGGAGGAGAGCACAGATCCTCGTCCGGTCAGCAAAACCGTCATCATCCTGCATTTCGTCTCGTTGATTCTTGCTATGGCGCCGTATATCGTGGCTACCGAAGCCGCGGAAAGCATCGGCAAAACCATGCTGTCCTGGTATGACAGCGTCGGAGGCATCTCTGGGGCGATTCTGATCGTGCTCATCGCCTTGGAACTGTGGTTCATGTACCGGCAGGCGTCACGCGCCGCGAAAGCCGAAGCCACACACGCCAAACTTGCCGGGCATAAGAACCTCGAGCCTGCCGATCAGTCAGCGCAGACCGGGAAAGACAACCCCAGGAAACACGCCGATGACGCCGTCTCGGCGGCAAACAGCGGGAATGACCGGAAGTAGTCCTTACGTGACTCCTGCACCTCGCTCCCGCATCGGCGATATGAGTCACGTTCGATTTACCAGCGCGTGGTCATCCACCAACCGGGCAGAAACACCAGGAGACAGGTTGCGCTGATCGCATACGTCGATATCATCAGCGCGCGTGTGACATCGGGGAAACGACCGCGGTTCCGAAATCGCCTGAACGATCCGCCTACGAAGAAATACAACACCCACAAATCACCGAACGCGCGGAACAAGGGCAGACTCACGCCGGGGACGATGCAGAAGCAAGGATGCCACAGTTCCATATGTGGTCTACGCGCCGAGCAGACACAGCAGGACACAGAAGAATATCGACCTGGCACCGTCATGCAAGCGGTAATGGAACACGGACACAGCAACGGCATACACCAGAAAGCCGATATCCAGTATCATCGCAACCATAGCCGGCAGGGACCAAGCCATAGCAACCTCACTACGCGTCATCAAATATCATCGTGGTGTGCCGAACGCCATGTCGAGCCGAAGCCGGTCCACGCGATAACAACGCCGTCGTGACAACGACATCAATGACGTTTGGCGCCTACACCAATGATATGACGACGAACAGTCACGTTGGAATTCGCATCGGAGTGCCGACGCCGATTGTCATAGATTGCTGATGCGCCGGGATGAGCGCATGCGTCGTTGTCGTATGAAGCATCGAAAGATATGCGATTGCGTGTACGGGGAGGGGTCAATAGTTACAATCTGACATAACGTACATTATCGGATGTTAATGGTACCAATTCCGTCGCCGCTGACTGAAGTGCTTCATGCGTTGTTATTCCAGGCAATCACGCACACAATAAGAACGTCCGGATGCATATCATTCTGCATCCGGACGAATGTGTTATGTTTGTATCGGCATCCATTCCGATTATGGATTGTCGATTGCCTTTGATTTAGTTTTCGTCAATGTTGAAGTAATCTTCGACGGCGTCACGCAACTGGCTGACTTCGTCGATAATCCGGTACGCGCCATGTTCGTTGAGCTCTCCAGGCTCGGCGTACCCCCATCCGCAACCCAGGCAATCCAAGCCGCATGCCTTCGCGCCTTCGACATCCGTCCAGCGGTCGCCGACCATCAACGCGCGATCACCTTGGATGACATTGAAGCCCATATTTTCGAACGCGTACCGGATGACCTGGTCCTTGTCGAGCCTGGAATTGTCTTTGCTGGCCCCATAGACTGCATCGACCAGCTTGTCAAGCCCGAAATGCTCACAAATCGGCTTCGCCTGATATTCCGGCTTGCACGTCGTGACAGCCAGGAAATACCCGTCAGCCCTCAATGTCTGCAACTGCTCAGGAATGCCCGGATACACAGTGTTGTACAGCTTTCCCGGTACCTTGTTCCCGGGATGATTGGGGTCGTCGAACACCGCCTTGTTGCTGTAATAATCACGGTAAATCTCGACGGCTTTGGCCAACTGATCATCCGGAATGTGATTGCGCTTCATCGATTCGATAATCGCCGGCCCGATGAACCGGTGAAGTTCCGCTTCGTCCGGCACCGGACGGCCAAGCGCCTCAAACGCCTTGACCACGCAGGCGATGATGCCCGGGTCAGATTTGGTCAACGTACCATCAAGGTCAAGCAGCACAATGCGCCGCGGTGAATGCAATACGGTCATACGGTCCTCTCTCCGAATGCTCCGAAGGCTGTATAAGGTAAACGTCTTCTCAACGCTTCTCCCCATTCGTATTATGCCTTGAACGCGTGACCTTGGCGTGTTCGAACCGACGCATGGGAATCCACTGGTGAACTGGAATCTCCCTAATACATGAAGTGCCGTGCCAAGGCAGGTATCCATGGCACGGCACTTCAGTACAACAAGTCCGGCTCAGCGCTTACAAGCGCTGAGCCAAGCCAAGGAAATCACTCGTAATCCGGAATCCAACCGTCACGATGCATCTGAAGCCGCTTTTCCAACAACTCCTTGAGCTCATCCTCAGTACGGCGCTCCATCAGCATGTCCCAGTGGGTACGTGTCGGCTTGTTGATCTCGTCGTCCTCGGCGTCCTGATCGCCTTCACGATGGGCGATCTGCCCGCAACGGCATTCCCATTCCTTCGGAGGCTCAGCACCTTCGGCAAACGGGACAATCGTACGATGCCCGTTCGGGCACACGTACGCGATGTCAGTACGGGCCGCGAAATCCACATTATCGTCTGATTCCAGTGACTTGGCTCCGATGCTCATACCGCGCAGACTGCGTTCTGCCATGTCAATCCATTCCTCCTAGGGGTTTAGTCAACTATCCAAATTACCTAACAGCCCGGACGCACCGCATATTCCCCGGGCGAAATGAGCCATGGCTTGGGGCACAATCCTGAACAAACCCAAGACGAGCAGGAGGGAATGAACCCGCGACTCCTGGTTCCTCAGTCAACACCCGAGTATGCCACGACTCCCCTGTTAATCATCAACTGGGAGGCACGCGCATGCACGGACAACGGTCCCTCGTATTCCGGAACACCGGGAAGCGCTGATGCTATCTGCTGCAGCATATCGGCCAGACGCTTCATGTTGCGTACAAAATCGCCGCCGGTCAAATCCATGTCGTGAAGGATCACTGCCAGAGGTTCACCGTCGGCCCATGCATACACCGCATCGACAATCCCGAAATCTACATCCGGAAGCCGCTCCAGCCCATAATCCTCACGCAACGCATTGATACGCATGCTCATCGCCCGCAATTGCGAGCAAGCATGGGCGACCGGACCGGTAGAGCCTCCAGGATACCGGCGGGGTTCACCACCCTCTCCCCTGCGCGACTCATAGACAAGCCCAGACAACGCGGCGGCAAGCTGCTGCGGGGTCAAGGTATCCAGCAATCCGGTACGGATCGCTTGGGCGAGCACAAGATCCTGTTCACTGTACAGCTGGCGAAGGAGACGCCCACCGGCAGTTAATTCCAAAGAGGTTTGCTCCTGGCCGTTCTGATGGCGTTCGAGATACCCCAGTTCAACAAGGATGTCGCAGATGCGGTCGAACTGCCTAGCCACGGACCCTGTGCGCGAATCGTAGCGCCGTTGCACCCGGTCGAGTTCGCGCCGCTCCCTCATCCAGCGGTGTCCCCACCTGAGGTGTTCCTGCACGTCAGGGCATGAGGCGCAAGGATGGTGCTGCTGTTCCCATTTGATTTCGGCAATCTGCCTGTCGAGATCATGGAAGGCCTTACTACGCGCCTCTTGAGACGGGAACGAACGATGTTTGAGTTCGCGCCGCCCGTTCTTCTGCAAATCGCTGAGTTTCATCCTTAGCAGCATGAATTGGGTGAAATCGCCGCGATCGCAGTATGCCGCCTGCTCGTAGCCTTCCAAAGCATGTTCGAGCGTATGGATTTCGGATTCAAGCTGCCACGCAGACTCATTCGCCTCCCATTGCGCGAAGGACTGGTCGAGCGTCTTGCGGGCGGTTTCGTAGGAGCTGGAATACAACAGATTCACGGCCATATTGAAAGTAGGTTTGAAACTCGAATGCAACGGATACACACGTTTGCTGGACAACGCCGCGGCGGTGGCCGGAACGAACCCCTTATGGTCGACAATCACCGCGTGGCCAATCGTATCGATGCCACGACGCCCCGCACGGCCCGTCAGTTGCGTGAATTCTCCGGGGGTGAGCATGACGTGCCCTGTGCCGTCGTATTTCTCAAGTTTTTCGACGATGACGCTGCGGGCCGGCATGTTGATACCAAGCGCGAGAGTCTCCGTGGCGAATACCACTTTCACCAGACCCTCTTCGAACAGACGTTCGACAATCTGTCTAAACAGGGCAATCATACCTGCATGATGCGAGGCGAAACCTTCCTCCAACGCGAAACGGAATCGCGGGAATCGCAATGCTTTGAGATCGTCGCGGCTCATCTGCCCTTCAACCATCTCATCGACAATCTCACGGATCCGCATCGCCTCATCGTCAGTCGTCAGTTCGAGCCCCGCATTGATGCACTGCTCGACCGCCTGATCGCAGCCATTACGTGAGAAGATGAAATAGATTCCGGGCAACATGCCGAGGAAATTGAGTTCGTCGATGACTGCCGCACGCCGTGGAGTGAACCGTTCGGCTTCATACTGCGAACGACCGGTCCGGCCGAAGCCCCGGCCTTTGCGGTATCCATGGGGCGGACGCCTGCGGGCAGCTTGATGCTCCAGTTGATCGATACGTCTGGCCAATTGCGGATTGAGCCGTGTTGTGGCCTCACCGTCACTGTCGCGACGATACAGGTCGATGAGCTCCGGTTCGGTGCGCTCGTTGGCCTGCACCATCACATGCTGTTCAAGAGGCACCGGACGATGCTCGGACACGATAAGCCTAGTGGAGCCGCGCACCGAGGAAATCCACGCGGAGAAATCCTCGACATTCGATACCGTCGCAGACAATCCGACGATGCGAACGGATTGCGGCAGGTGGATGATGACTTCCTCCCACACCGGTCCACGGAATCGGTCGGCAAGATAATGGACTTCGTCAAGAATGACGTATTGAAGCGCAAGCAGAGTGTTGGAATGCTCGTACAGCATATTCCTCAGCACTTCCGTGGTCATCACGATAATATCCGCCTCGGAGTTGATGGACGTGTCCCCCGTGAGCAACCCGACATGCTCGGCGCCATAGATTGCGGACAGATCATGGTACTTCTGGTTGCTCAACGCCTTGATCGGCGTGGTATAAAACGCCTTGACATGATGTTCGTGCGCCAAGTACATCGCGAAATCCGCGACCACCGTCTTCCCCGCGCCCGTCGGTGCTGCCACAAGGACATTGTCCCCGGATTCCAAGGCTTCACACGCCTGAATCTGGAAGGCGTCAAGATCGAACGGCAACGATGACGCGAACTTTGCCACGGCCGTTTTCCGGTACTGCTGGTTGCGTTTGAACCGCTGGTACCGTTGAGCCGGAGAATCCTGAATCTCCCCCTGACTGTGGCTGGAATCTGTCCCACGCCCTTGCGGGGCATAATGCGAATGTCGAGACATGCCTTCTCTCCCCCATGTCAACACTGAACGAATACCGTGGAACGGTGTTACTCGTTGAATACGCCCCAACGACGCCATACGGCCTCATGCCGTTCGCGCTTGTGTTCCTCACGTCTGATCACTTGGGCGTGGGCAGAACTGTACTGGTCGATGGATTGCTGGAGCGGAACCGTGAACGATGCCGGTTTCGGCTGCGATTCATCGACACCGTCCGCCGCGGCAAACTTGCTGCCAATGGCATCACCGAGCGAGGAGACCATATGCAATGCAGCCAGACCCCGTCTGAACACATACCAGATACCCGCGGCAAGAGATACCAGCAACGCTAAGACAAGCACAACCCAGACAACCCACCATTGCATGGAAACCTCCTGTCAAACGGATACGGACAGCATTCGAGCCTATCAGTCAGTGTCGTCTTCACGCTTGTCCACGCTGAGTTCACGCTCGGCGCGTGCCTTGATCATCGAACGCAAGGTCTCAGGGGCGACAGCGGTAATATGCCGCGCGTGGGCAATACAGAAAGCAACGAACCACGAATCGGAAGATACGATCAGCCGGACTTTCTGCCCGTTGCCGCACGGTTCCACCGTCGCGCCCGGGAGCCGCTTGGTGAACGGCAAATCAGGCTGGTCCGTGATGAACACGGTCTGCGTGCCATTGTCGAAACTCCACTTGCGCAGTTCACTTACCGGTACATCCGGGATATCGAGCTTCTTGATCGGCTTGACCAGCTCGGCCTTCTCGATACGGGCAAGACGCAGAACCTGCCACACCCTGGGCAGACCGTTCGCCTTGTTGATGGTGACGTCCTTCTGCACGAACTTGGCTTCATCGTGCGGAGCTGCGGATGCTACATCCGTCCAGACCGCCACATAGTACACGCCCTCATCCACGAAAATCTTCGCTGGGGCCACCAGCTTACGGCGGGTACGACCCGCGCCATCCGTGTACTCCATGTCGAGCAGGCTGTCCGTGGAAATAGCACGCTTGACGACCGAGAACGCACGGGGCTCGAGTTCGTAACCGGTCAGGCTCAGCCACGGCGTCTGACCGGGCTTGACATGCTGACGTAAGCGCGAATACAACGACTGCGCCTGGTCGCGCTGCTGATCGGGAAGCAATGACGAATGGGCCAGATAACTCACCGAAGCCGTCAACATGCTCAGATACTGCTGGGAAATGCCGGCGAGACGCTCCAAACCAAGGGAATTCGTGGCCGACACGATACCCTCACTGTCCAGAAGCGGCCAATCGATATCGAAGAACTGGCTACCCGCCATCTCACCGTCATCGGACACCGTCGTCAAGGTGTTGATGTCCTTGTGGATGATGTTGACGTACTTGGTGAGCTCATCCTCGGACTTGGGCTTGCCAATGAAACGCTCCGCAAGCTCGGCCAGCGAGAACTCCTCGCCGAGATGGGCAGACAGGAACAGCATGAGCCTCAACCTGCGGTCGACTTCGCTGCCGGTCTGGAATGACGGCCCGATCTTCTTCTGACGGGCCTTTATGCTTTCCGGATCACCAGGTTCGTGCACCTGCCGACTGATCGAGGGAGCATTGACCTCCAAGCTCTCCGAATTCTGGGCGGAGTCGGCTAGCTCGAACTTCGTCGCCGCGGTGAGCCTGCGGTTGAACGCGTCCACGGCCTCCTGAGGGCTGACGATATACGCGCCTGGATGTTCGAGCACGTACATGGCCAAGTCGTCGGAATCCGTGTAGGCGACGTTGATGCGCTCGCCGTCGACATCCACGGTTGCCGCAAAGCGACGGGAATCAATCACCTTCACCAGCGATTCAGGCAAGGTCTGTGTACCAAGCCCCGGAGCGATGGAATCCAAGCCAAGACCGGGCACAGGCGTCTGAGGGACGCGCGGCGCGGTCCGTGAGGTGTGCTGGACCTGCTGACTGGAAGCGCTTGACGAAATCGACATGGAACGCGCGAGGTAATTCGCTGCGGCGAGCACAGGCAAATCCTCCGGCTCGAAATGCAGGCGGACACGAGGCTCGTCCCCGAGTTGCAAGCGGTATGACGCGAAATCCTGACCTTCGGATTTCGAGGAATATTCCGGCTGCCGCGATTCAATTGCGATACCCATCGCCGCAAGCTTGGCGCGATCACGCTGGAACTGCTTGGCGAAAGCCGCCTTCGCCGCTTGATCAGCCAATTCCCCGTATGAGTCCGCATACGCCTTCACGCGTTGCGCGATCTGGCGCGAAGTGAGCCATTGGGGGAAGGCTGATGACAATACGGCCAAGACATCAAGCTCGTGCTTGCCCCATTTGTCGGAAAAACGCCGTCTCCCGTTGCTACCCTCTGCCATTAGTCCTCACGTATCGTTACAGTCTTCGAGTATCTGTGCTGGAAAGCACCTTTCCTCTATATTAGAGGCTTTTTATGTTCCTGTGGGTCATTTCTCGAAAAAAGAGATATTTCTTGCCTGCAGTATAATCACGCGAGCCACTCGTCAGGCTCGATGCCCTGAGGGCCGACGAATTCGCCGTTTGGCACGTAACTGGGCCGTCCTTGGTCTTGCAAGACTGCGTCGCCGTAGAACGACACGTTCTGCCCGAAGGTCCAATCCCCCTCGATACGAACCGAGTTGGCGGCAGCCAAAGAAGGCACGCCATACGGGAAGCGCTCGTTGAAGTCGTCGATGTTCTTGTAGTACCGCGAATCAAGTTCCACATTGGGGAAGATATAGTTGCCGTCCTCCATTTCGAACTGGTCCGTAAGGTGGAATCTATCCGACCGCATAATGAACAGATCGTCGGTGGTTTTTACGGGGAGGAACCGCATCCTGTCCACCTGGACGCAAATCGCGTCGTCGAACAGAGAAATCGCAGCGCCCATCGCGGTCTCCAGCTGGATCACCGGCGTGCTTAAGGGGTCAGTGGGATCGACCGTCTTTTTGTTGATGATGACCGGCAGCGGCAGCACCCCATGGTGGCTGGCGAGCAGTTCGCGCAAGGCATCGATGCGAATCCAGAGGCTGTTCGTGTTGAAATACGGATGCCTGCCGATGTTCTGTGCGTGGGCGCGGTCTTCAGGATGCACCTGGCTCATCTCGCGGAGCATCAGACGTCCCGTTCGGCGGCTGCGCACCAGGTGTCCGCCCTTGCGGTCGGCTTCGGTGCGAACCGCGACCTCTGCCATGAACGGAGCACCGGTGTTTTCGAAATATTGCGCCAAAGTGCGCGATGGACGTGCGCCGAGATTATCTGAATTCGAAATGAACAGGTAGCGCAGCCCTTTATCCCATAGGATGTCAAGCAATCCCGACTCCCACAGCGTGGAGAACAAATCACCGTGTCCCGGAGGGCACCACTCCAATTCGGGGCGCTGGGGATACTGGACCGGCTCGCCGGTGGCGATATCGATCTTCGGCTCGCGATGCTGGACGATCTCGACGGGAATGTCATCTTGATGGAACCGCGGGGTGGCTTCGAGGACACGCAATGTATCGGCCGAGGTACGGAAGGAATTCATGAACGTCAACGGCAGCGGCACGCCGAGCCGCTCACGCGCGGTCAGCACCTGGCCGATGATGATGTCAAGGAAGCGCATCTGACGAGCCTTGTGGCGACGCACAGGCAGCAGTGATTTCGCGCAGGACAAGCCCATTGAGGTTCCCAAACCGCCATTGAGCTTGATGAAGGCCGTCCTTCCGAACGCCTCCACAGCCTTGTTATGATCGATGGTCTGGTAGATATCGTGGAAGCTGGGGACGTCGCGCAAGGGTTCGACATCATCTTCGCGGATCCATGTCGTCTCGGAGCCTTCGGCCCACACGTCATACAGATGGCTGAACTGTGCGATGGCCATCTCGCTCATGCCATGTTCCCGCATCACTTGTGCGCAACGTTCAGCGTGTTCGTTTGCCGTCATGTCGTAACCCTTTCTTCCATGACTGCTCATAAGTGTAACCCCCATCGAGGCGACGTCCGCGCATTGCAACCCCGATACGAGTGAAGGATTCGTGGATGAATCCGCTAATCGTATGGCGATGCGCGCATGAGCAAATCCCCAAGAGCGGCACTAGGCACCCGGTCTTCAATCATGAGCCTTGACCGGTCGGTCTGTAAGCGCCGTCTGCAACTATTGCACGTCCGAGTATGTCACACAACACCGCATTGGGCAACGCGGAGCAGGGACGCCAGGCGCATTGGATGTGGGTACGGCAGGTGGCGGATTCCATTCGAATTTGGATGTGGATATGTAGG
Organism: Bifidobacterium sp. LCP19S3_E9; assembly: GCF_052121135.1. Lineage (NCBI taxonomy): Bacteria > Bacillati > Actinomycetota > Actinomycetes > Bifidobacteriales > Bifidobacteriaceae > Bifidobacterium > Bifidobacterium sp. LCP19S3_E9. Next base: position 166,424 of record NZ_JBQKEV010000002.1, read on the forward strand.
CGGTGTCGCTGTCCGGCGTGCTGTCCATGTTGCACGTTTGTTGCACGCCGGGAAAACAGAAGCCGCGGAATCGTTGCGATTCCGCGGCTTTCCCGTCGGGCCGGCGGGATTTGAACCCGCGACCCCTTGACCCCCAGTCAAGTGCGCTACCAAACTGCGCTACGGCCCGATCGGCGCTTGACGCGCCGAAGAGCTAACTTACCACAGCAGTTCAGTCTACGCAACCCGGCGTGGCGTGCCCTTCCGATTTCGGTAGGCGCCTACTTCCGCCGCTTTTCGCGGACCTTGACGGAAATCTGGACGGGCGAGCCTTCGAATCCGAATTCTTCGCGCAACTGACGCTCCAGATACCGCCGATAGCCGTGTTCGAGGAATCCGGTCGCGAAAATCACGAACCGCGGCGGCCGTGTCGAAGCCTGTGTCGCAAAGAGGATTCTCGGCTGCTTGCCGCCTCGTAGCGGGTGGGGATGCGCCGCCTGGATCCGTCCGAGAAATGCGTTGAGCTTGCCCGTGGGTATGCGCTTGTCCCAAGATTCAAGAGCCGTTTGCATAGCACGAGACAGGCGGTTCGTATGCCACCCGGTCTTCGCTGAGAGATTGACGCGTTCAGCCCACGTCACCCGGTTGAACTCGGTTGCCCACAGACGCTCCAGCCGCTGACGGGAGAATTCGTCCATCAAATCCCACTTATTGAACACCAGGACGATTGCTCGGCCGGCGTCAACCGCCTGGCTCATGACTTTCAGGTCCTGATCGGCGATCGGCTGGGACGCGTCGAACAGCACCAACGCAAGTTCCGCACGCTCGATAGCCGCCTGGGTGCGCAGTGAGGAATAGTATTCCGCGCCGGACAACTTGTGCTGGCGACGCTTGATACCGGCGGTATCGATGAACAGCCAGTCTTGGCCATCCATCGAGATGATCTCATCGACCGGATCCCTTGTGGTGCCGGCTAGATCATTGACAACCGAACGCTCCTCGTGGGCGAGTTGGTTGAGCAACGATGATTTGCCGACGTTCGGTCGCCCGACGAGCGCGACACGCCGCAGATGCGGCGGCGCCAGGAATCCCGATGTCCGGTCGGCGGACTTCAGGGAGTCCAACGCGGCGTCGAGCAGCTCGCCGACTCCCCTGCCGTGCATGGCTGAGATGCCATAGGGCTCTCCGAGGCCAAGCTTCCAGAATTCCGCGGTGAGATACTCGCTTTGCGCGTCGTCGACCTTGTTGACCGCGAGCGTCACCGGCTTGCCGGCCGCGCGCAGCATGTTGACGATCCGCTCATCGGTGTCGGTCATACCGATTTGCCCGTCCACCACGAAAATCACGGCGTCGGCAAGTCTTACCGCCACCTGCGCTTGGGACGCAATCGCCGAGGCGATGCCTTCAACATCGGCTTCCCAGCCACCGGTGTCGACGAGTTTGAAATCGGTACCTGCCCATTCGGCGTCGTAGCTGACGCGGTCCCGGGTGACCCCCGGGGTGTCCTCAACGACCGCCGCGCGGCGACCAAGAATACGGTTCACCAACGTGGATTTTCCGACATTCGGCCGTCCGACCACCGCGATGACACCGACCTGCTTACCGGAACCGGCATCGGCGTCGCCTTCATCTTCGCCCGCGATGAGTTCACGGTCTTCCTCGTCAAGCTCGTATCCTTCGAGATTCGCGGCGTACTCCTGGTACTGCTGCTCCTCAATCGCTTGATCAACCAAAGCGATGAGCTGGTCCAAGGTCTGCTCGAAGGTCAGATCCGAGTTATCCAAGGTCACGACCCCATCGGCGGCGGTCAGGAAACTGGTGACCTTCGAGTCCATGCGATCGCGTTTCGCGACATCCTCAGCGCCCACGCCCTGCGCGGATTGCCCGCTCCGGCGTGCCTGACGCACTTCCTCACGCGCGGTCAGCAACACTCGTACTTCGGCATCGGGGGCCACGACGGTGGTAATGTCACGGCCTTCAGCGATGATGCCACGCCCTTGCGAGAAGGAATCCCCCGACGCTTCACGGGCGATATACGCGCGCTGCGCTGCAATGAGCACATGGCGGACGGGGATGATGCCTGACACCCGTGACACATGGGTGGACACCTCAGAAGATCTGATGTCCTCACTGATGTCCTCACCGTCGGCGAGCACAATCGGACGGTCAGGGTCTACCGAGATATCGAAATGGTCATCGGTGAAGAACTCCCCCACCGTCTCGGTAATCTGCTGCTCATCAATCTGCGGGGAGTCAAGGTCAATGCCCTGATGCAGGCACCACCATGCGCATGCGCGATACATGGCTCCAGTATCAAGGTATGCGAAACCGAAATGTCTGGCCAGTTCCTTCGCCGTAGATGATTTTCCGACACCGGCGGGGCCGTCAATGGCGACACGGATCACAGTCCGACCTCCTTGGCAAGTGAACGAACCTCAGTCTGGGACAGCACGCGGTACGAACCTGATTTGAGATCGCCGAGCTTGATCGGGCCAATCTGCGTGCGCACCAGGCGCTTGACGGGGAACCCGACCGCGTCGAAAATACGACGGACAATCCGGTTCTTGCCCGAATGCAGCACGACCTTCACCAAGGTCGTGTCATGGTTGGCGTCGATGATGGCACAATGGTCCAGGCGAATCCAGCCGTCGTCCAGCTGCACTCCTTGGGAGACAAGACGCCGACATACATTGCCGCTGATCCTGCCCTGCAGGGTGGCGATGTAGGTTTTCTCCACCTCATATTTGGGATGCATGACATGCTGGCTGAGTTCACCGTCATTCGTCATGAGGATGAGCCCTTCCGAGTCATAATCGAGGCGTCCCATATGGAAGATGCGCTCATACTTGTCACCGACGATGTCCCGCAAGGTATAACGCCCCTTGGGGTCGTCCATGGTGCTGAGCACCTTGCGCGGCTTATTAAGCGCAAGCGTGATGTGATTGGGGTTCAGGCGGACGCGGGAGCCGTCGACACGAATCTCCTGCTTGCTCGGATCGGCACGGGTGCCGAGCTCGGTCACCAATTCGCCGTCAACCTCGACACGTCCGTCGAGGATGATCTGCTCGCACTTGCGCCTCGAACCGAAACCGGCTTGTGCGAGGATCTTCTGCAGGCGAATGCCTTCTTGATTATTGTCATGTGCTTTCAATGCACGAGAATATGCGTTTGGCATCGTTCTCCCAACGTGGCCGGACGGCGCCATCGGAGCCGTCATGGATAGATATCTGGTGTCGTGATGCACTCGCAACGGTACTCGCCATGGCATGAACTACGAGACACACGACATAGACATTGTAGCGTAAGGCACAGAAAAGCGTTCCTACTGATAGAATGTCACACGTCCGGCGGATATGGCCACGCTTCAGGCCGGAGCCTTGTCCGCTATTCCCCTAGAGAAAGAACAATCAATGACTGATACGGGATCCCAGCGCGCCAGTGACGCGGCATCATGCACGAAGGAACCACTTGCGGTACGCGTGGGCGCTGAGCTGGCGGGAAGCTTCATCGCATTCTTCGCGATTTACAGCTTCACGACCTTCGGAACCGCCCTGTTCGGCATCAATATGGCGTTCATCGCCTTGGCCACCGGTATCGCGTACGCCGCGATGACACTGATATTCTCAAAGGTGTCCGGCGGACAGCTGAACCCGGCGATTACCCTCGCTGCAATACTGACCGGCAAGACCAAGGTGCTCGACGGCATCCTCTACATCATCGCCCAGGTGCTGGGCGGCATCGCCGCCGGCGCGCTGATCGTACATATCCTGCCGACGACCGAAACACTGACCGCGAAGATCTGGCTGACCGATGCCGTCAACGGCTTCGGCAACGGCTCCGTCTCCGCATCCACGCTGAGCAGCGTGAGCGCCTCCTTTGACATCACTCTGGCTGTCGTGGTCGAAATCATCGCAAGTATTGTGGTGATTGCCGCCGCTGTGGCGACCATGAACAAGGAGACCACAGCGGTTTCGCACGCTGCGGCCATCGGTTTCGCCTACGGTCTGGGCGCCGCGATGACCTATCCAGTCACCGGAGCCGGCATGAATCCTGCGCGCTCCACCGGCATCGCCCTGTTCGCGCGCAACGCCGGACTGTCCCAGAACCCGCTGCAGCAGCTGTGGGTCTTCTGGATATGCCCGATTCTCGCTGCGGCGATTGTCGCGATGGTCATGATCGGTGCGCAGTTGCTGCGTGACAATGCCAACGCCAAGCAGCAGGTTGTCGATGACACCGCCGCGCAACAGAATGTAGCTGATACCGACGCACTCGCCCTCAGCGGCAACGATGCGACGCAAACAGCTACCGAGTCTGCCGATCACGGCGAGCAGGAAGCGTCCGCGGTGTCAGAGCATGATGCGGATGCTCAGATCGAGCAGTGAGACTCCGATACCAAAACACAGGGACATCGACGCATCGAATACCACGGACCGGACCTTCCATGGGCTGCGTTCACGCAGGATGATGCGCATTGTCCCCAAGACGATGGCCGTCGCAGCGAGCAACGCTGTGGCGGCTATCGTATATCCAAAGGCGGCAAGGATGCCGCTGACACATACCAACAGCGCCACAATCCATTCACATACCGGTTTGCCTTCTTTGGCTTCAGACACATACGGATGCTCTTGCGGCATGATGGCCTCCTCGTGGCGGTTGGGAACAGATGTCACATCGACAATCGGTGTGCAGTGAGTCCCGTTGTCGATATCTTGACACATCAAAGGGAAGAATACCTGTCCGCTTCGACGTGGCATCGAAATCGCTGAGGAATATGGCAGCACGGTACGAGTCGATTGGCGACACCGGAAATCAGCCAGTCTGGAACACACGGCACCGCTGAGTACCGACCACTGAAATGCGACCAATGGTGGCTACCGCACCACCAGGAAGTCGCATCCGTGCAAAAGGCGGTGCCCGGCCCGAAGACCAGACACCGCCCCAAACAGGCCGTTACGCCGAAAACCGCGAATCAGTGGAAGAAGTGGCGGGTTCCCGTGATGTACATGGTAATGCCGGCTTTACGAGCCGCCTCGAAAACTTCCTCATCGCGGATGGATCCACCGGGCTGCACAATCGCCTTGACACCGGCGTTGATGAGGTATTCCGCGCCATCAGCGAACGGGAAGAACGCATCGGAAGCGGCGACCGAGCCAGTGGTACGGTCGGCGCCATCAGCCAGCGTATTGGCACGTTCGACGGCGAGATGGCAAGAATCCACACGGTTGACCTGTCCCATGCCGATGCCGACGGTTGCTTGATCGTGGGCGATGAGAATGGCGTTCGACTTCACGCAACGAATGGCACGCCAAGCAAACTCGAGGTCACGCAGCGTATCGGCATCCGCGGGATCGCCGGAGACAAGCTTCCACGCATCCGGGCTGTCGCCGGGGGCGTTAATCAGATCAGTAGTCTGCACGAGCAGTCCCCCGTCGATCTGACGGTACTGCTGCTTGGTGCGAGGAGGCTCGGCGACCTTCAGGATGCGAAGGTTCTTCTTCTTGGTCTTGAGCAACTCAAGGGCTTCCGGCTCATAGTCGGGGGCGACGATGACCTCAGTGAAGATCGGCCGCACGTTCTGGGCCATTTCAAGCGTCACCGTGGTGTTCGCGGCGATGACACCGCCATAAGCGCTCATCGGGTCGCAGGCATGCGCCTTTTTGTGGGCTTCGGCGACGGTCTTGCCGAGTGCCAAACCGCAAGGATTGTTGTGCTTGACAACAGCGACAGCGATGCTCGGGGCGAAATCCCACACGGCGCGCCAAGCAGCATCGGCGTCAACGTAATTGTTGTAGCTCATGGGCTTGCCACCGAGCTGTTCGGCATGGGCGAACCCGTTCTGGTTCAGCGGATCCAAGTAGAGAGCTGCCTGCTGATGCGGGTTCTCGCCATACCGCAGCATATGAGAGCGATCCCACGTACGCGTGTACGCCTTTGGGAACACGGTATCCTCATTGGGAATGTCGTCATCCGACACAGGCTGGTCGGCGGTGATGCTTTCCGGCTTCGGCCACTGCTTGGACGTCCACTCGTTGATGGTCGCGTCATAGGCAGCTGTGTGGGCGAAAGCCTTGGCGGCGAGCCAGCGACGCTCCTCAAGGCTGAACCCGCGACCGTCTTCGATGCGCTTGGCCACCAGCGCATAGTCAGCGGGATCGGTAATGATGGCGACTGTGGCGCTGTTCTTCGCCGCTGCGCGAACCATGGACGGGCCACCGATATCGATTTTCTCGATGGTGTCCGCCTCATTCGCACCGGAACGGACGGTATCCGCGAACGGATACAAGTTGACCACCACCAGGTCGAAAGGCTTGATACCCAGCGTTTGGAGTTGCTTGACATGCTCGGGGTTGGTCATATCGGCAAGGATGCCCGCATGAATGTGAGGATCAAGGGTCTTGACACGGCCGTCAAGGCTTTCCGGGAAGCCGGTGACTTCACTGACCTCGGTCACGTTGACACCAAGTTCGGCGAGACGCTTGGCGGTCGAACCGGTGGAAACGACTTCAGTGCCTGCGGCGATGAACGCCTTGGCAAGCACGTCGATGCCTTCCTTGTGGAATACGGATACGAGGGCCCGTTTAATCGGCCTGTTCGTTGATGCCATCCTGTTCCTCCTTGGTGGTTGTTGTCGCATGATCTACGACAATAGGTGTACTGGCGACACCTCGCGGTTGTCTGTCAGCCGTATTCCCGGTTGACTGACTGTTCTTGGCCGGGCGCAGATGCGACCAACACAAGCGTAATCCATACCATGCCGCATCGGCAACGATGACCGCCGCCCATGTGCCGAATAATCCGACGATGGTCGGATATCCTACGGCGCGTGTCGAAGCCACGACGTCGACGCCGACGTGCGCGAGCCGATGCGCTCCCAGCGCACCGTTGGACAGGGCGAACATGCACGACGACCCCAAAGCCACGAGCGCCCCCGAAATGCAGAATGAGCCAAGCGGATAGGCGAACATGATAATGTCGCGCACCACTGTGGCACGGTCGTCTCCGGCGCGGGGCGCCCTAATGGCGAAACCGGTCGGCGACAACATGAATGCGAGGGCACAGACGAGAGATACGATCAGCGGAAGCGACAAAAGGAATGAGCGCAACCCATCATTGCCGATGGCTTGCGGGAAAATGCCGAACAGCGGCACACCCGGCAGGTCCGTGGACTGTCCGATCCACATCGTGAAATGTGCAAGCTCCCCTATGCGGAATCCAGCCCCGAACATCCAAGACAGGGACCAGATGCACAGGTTGGGCAGCCACGCGAGTGAACATACCGATGTCATGATGCGTGATCCCACGCCCATCGCATCAAATTCAAAAATCTTGGATACTGCATCGGCGCCGTAGACAATCCAGACCACCACATCGATGCACGCCAACAGAACGTATATGCCTAGCAGCGTCAAGCCCAGTGCCGCGCCGAGCGACAGCGCTCGCCTGAGTTCACGGGACACATGTTGTCCGAAGAACGCCTTGATGCGTTGCCACGATTCGCTTACCGGGAACACCCCGAGCACGAAGGCCACAGTGAATACAAAGCAGGTTTTTACCGCCACGATGCCGATATTGTCAAGCAGGCCCACGGAGATATGGAAGGCGAAGGCCATGTTGAAGGACAACCATGTGATGAGCCCGCCAAAATATGCGGCCCAAGACAGATGACGCTTGCGCGCGATGGATGCGAGCAACCACACCATCAACAGCGTCAGTGCCAGAGGAATCACACTCAGGGTGATTGCGCTGGTCTGGAATCCAATCCCTTGGCTGAGCAGAATCATGCTTCGCGTCAGCGAGAAGGCATAGTCTGTCAAACCGCCGGTACCTTCTTCCATGGATATGACCAGCAGAAGCAGGGAAATCAGCAACCAGAGCGCAAGCGCATATAACGCCATGGAGGCCGCCGCGAAGACGACCCCCTTGACGAATGAAACGCACCGTTCTTTCATGCGGCGATGGATTGCAATGCCTTGCGCATGAGGTCAGCGGTCTGACGCGGTGTCTTGCCGACAGGAATCCCGACGGCTTCCAGCGCAATCTTCTTATCTTGCGCGGTGCCTTTTCCACCGGAGACAATGGCGCCTGCATGACCCATCTGCTTGCCTTCAGGAGCCGTGAAGCCTGCGATATAGGCGACGACGGGCTTGGTCATGTGCTTGCTGGCCCATGCGGCGGCATCCTGTTCGGCGCTTCCGCCGATCTCGCCAATCATGACGACACCCTTGGTGGCGTCATCGGCTTCGAACTGTTCCAAAGCTTCCTGGAGTGTCGTGCCGACGATGGGGTCGCCCCCCACACCCACGCACGCGGTGAAACCTATGTCGGAGAGCTCGCCCATGAGCTGGTAGGTGAGCGTACCGGATTTCGACACGAGGCCGAGCGGACCGCGGTGGACGATGCCATCGGGGATGATGCCAAGGTTGACGCCGTGAGCACCGTCAGTCGCTGGCAATGTAATCAGGCCCGGGCAGTTCGGTCCGATGATACGGACACCCTTGCGCAAGGCGAGTTCGACGAAGTATGCTGAATCGGCAACGGGAATACCCTCGGTGATGACGACGATCGTGCCGATACCGGCTTGAATCGCTTCGACGACAGCGTCTTTGGCGAAGCGCGGAGGTACGAAGATGACACTCGCCTTGGCTCCGGTCGCTTTGATCGCTTCGCTGCATGTCGCGTATACGGGAATGACCGCGTCCTTGCCTTCACGGGCCTTCGGATAGGTGACGGTCGTGCCTGCCTTGCGAGGATTGACACCACCGACGATATTCGTCCCTGCCTTGAGCATTCTTGCCGTATGGGTCATACCCTGATGGCCCGTCATGCCCTGGACGATGACCGGGGCACCATCTTCAACAAACAACGTCATTTCGTGGCCTCCTTGCTGGACGATGCGGCAGCGATGCGTGCGGCCTGTTGTGCTGCTTCCTCCATGGTGTCATAGACATGCAGGTTCGGGTCATTGGCATCAGCGAGCATGCGCAGACCTTCCTGTGCAGCGTTGCCGTCGAATCGGACAACAATCGGCTTGACGGTCTCGATGGCTTGCAATGCGCCGAGAATGCCAGCAGCGACTTGCTCACATGACGTAATGCCGCCATAGACGTTCACGAAGACAGAACGCACTTGCGGGTCAGACAGTACAATCTCTAAGCTGTTGCGCATGACCTCGGCTGAGGCGCCGCCGCCGATGTCGAGGAAGTTCGCCGGCTTGATGCTGGTGCCCTGTTCCTCGCCGGCTCCCGAAACCGCATCAAGCGAGCTCATGACGAGTCCTGCGCCATTGCCGATGACGCCGACCTGTCCGGTCAGATGTACATAGTGCAGTCCGAGTTCCTTTGCCTTGCGCTCGTACGGGTCAAGCTGCGTGGCGCCTTCGAAACGCTTCCAACCGTCATGCCGGTACGAGGCGTTGTCGTCGAGTGAAATCTTGGCGTCGAGCGCGCACAACGATTTACTTGATTCATCTTGCGGGTCGCCGATTTTGGCGAGCGGGTTGATTTCCACGAGCGTGGCATCGTTGGCCTTGAAGCACTGCCACATATTCAGCAGAATGCGCGCAGCCTGGTCAACGTCCGCATGGTAGAACCCGATGTTGTGCGCCATCTCAGTCGCGGCTTCGAGGTCGAAAGTGTCCAACGCGTTGATGTGCAGGCGCTTGACCGATTCGGGATGGGCCTTTGCAATTTCCTCGACTTCGGTGCCACCGTTCGCTGTCGCGAGCACATCGAAATCACGCGAGGTGCGGTCCACTGAAATCGAGACATAGTATTCGTGGATGACGTTCTTGGCTTCCGCGACCAGTACGCCACGAACCTGATGGCCATGGATGACCATGGGGAAAATGGTATTCGCCGCAGCGACAGCTTCATCGCGCGTATGGGCAATCTTGACGCCGCCTGCTTGACCGCGATGGCCGATTTTCACCTGCGCCTTGATGACGCACGGATATCCGATGGTATCCGCAGCCTGGGCGACTTCGTCGGCATTCGACGCATAAATCCCACTTGGGGTGGGAATCCCTTGCTCGTCAAGCAGCTGGCGAGCCTGATACTCGTATAAATCCATTTCTGCCTCTCTTCATCCGGTCACGCCGGCATGGACACCAGTGTGCTCGTAGGGTATGGACCAAGACTGTCGATTCCGTCAAGCCCTTCGAGTTGCATCACAAAGCTGAAACCGGCGATGATGCCGCCGCATTTGCGAATCAGGTCCGCTGCCGCCTTCGCCGTACCGCCCGTTGCGATGAGATCGTCGACAATCAGTACGCGTTCGCCGGAGCTGACCGCATCGGATTCCACTTCCACACGGGCTTGCCCGTATTCCAAGGTGTAATCCTCGCCGATGACGGGTGGCGGTAGCTTGCCCGCCTTACGCACTGCGATGAACCCCTTGCCAAGTCGGGCTGCAAGCGCCGGACCGAACAGAAAGCCCCTGGCTTCCAGCCCTGCTACAGAGTCAAAGGAATCAGCAGGAACCGGCAGTGCCTTTTCAAGGCCTTCCAAGAGAATCTGCAGACCTTTCGCGTCCTCGAGAACCGGCATGAAATCACGGAAGTTGATACCTTCCTTGGGGAATCCAAGCACTGAACGGAACAGGGAGGTCATGTATTCGGCCTTGTCCCTGCCTACTAGTTCAAGTTGTCTGATATGGATATCGGATGCCATCGATGGGACCTGATCTTTCTGATTGCTGTGTTGCCGGATTCGCCGGGCTGCAAATCGAGACGGAAACCGACTATGATAGGTTATTTGGCTTCGTTGTCGGATGCTTTGTCTTCGGTATCGGCTTCGCCTGCTTCAGCCGGTGCAGCTGTATCAGCAGTGTCATCCGCCGAGGACGCATTCTGCACGTCGGTTCGCTCGATGTCAGAAACCCCAGTCTCGGACGCCGCAGACGCGCCCTCGGCACCCTCGCTGCTGGCATCTTCCTGCTGCGAATCATTGGCTTCGGCCTCGTCGTCATCGATGAACGCCGGACGCACGTATTTTCCGGCGACGGCGTTGAGCTTGAAGCGCAGACGAGAGCCTTCGGAATCCACGACGATTTCCTCGTACTTCTCGTCCACGGATACAATCGTGGCGATGATGCCGCCACGAAGCACGACGAGAGTGCCCGGGACCATGGCCTCGCGCAATTCTTCCTGCTGCTGCTGCTGCTTCTTCTTCATACGACGTGAACTCATCCACATCATGAAGATGAACAGGATGAGGATGACGATCATAACCATATTAGGATCGAGATTCTGAGACATGGGACTCCTGACGTGCTAGCGGGGTGCTATCCAAATATCTAACCTTAGAATAGCTTGTTGACATCATCCTGGGGTTCAAGGCCGAGATGCCTCCAGGCCTTAGCCGTTGCGACACGGCCTTTTGGAGTGCGTACGAGGAATCCCTCGCGGACAAGATACGGCTCACATACCGTCTCCACGGTTTCCGATTCCTCGCCCACCATCGCCGACAGATTGTTCAAGCCAACTGGTCCGCCGTTGAAATTACGGCAGATTGCCTGCAATACGGCGATATCGAGTCTGTCCAATCCTTCGGAATCGATCTGGTACAGAGCCAGCGCCTGAGTGACCGCATCGACGTCCACACTTTCCAAATCATGGACGATTGCCCAGTCGCGCACACGACGCAGCAACCGGTTCGCGATACGCGGCGTCCCTCTGGATCTCAGGGATAGCTGATGCGCCGCGCCTTCTTCCAATTCCACGCCAAGCACCGAAGCGGACCGCTCGATGAGTTTCTCCAACTCCTCATGTGGATAGAAATCCAGATGCGCGGTAAAACCGAAACGCGCCCGAAGCGGCGAAGGCAACATGCCTTCCCTTGTGGTGGCGCCAATCACCGTGAAGCGCGGCAAAGTCAACGGGATGGATGACGCACCGGGCCCCTTGCCGACCATGACATCGACACGGAAATCCTCCATGGCGATGTACAGCAGCTCCTCTGCCGGCCGAGGCAGACGATGGATCTCGTCGATGAACAGTACTTCTCCGGCGTCCAACGAGCTGAGAATGGATGCGAGATCTCCCGCATGCTGGATGGCAGGCCCCGAAGTCACCCTGATCGGCACGCCCAGTTCGTTGGCCACGATCATGGCAAGTGTGGTCTTACCCAGCCCTGGAGGGCCCGCCAGGAGGATATGGTCCGGGGGAACTTCACGTTTGCGTGCTGCGTCAAGGAACAGCTGCAATTGTGCTTTGAGCCGTGGCTGCCCGATGAAGCCTTCAAGGACATGGGGACGCAGCTCCTCGTCACTCACTGGCTCGCTGTCCAATGGTTGCGAAGATACCATACGCAGGGATTCCTCCCTGGCGCCATCATTATTCACCGTCATGTCTTCAGATTGTCGCATATCTCGCCTGTGCCCTTCTCATGCATTATCGCCCGCGGTCAAGTTCGGTCAGCGCCAGTTTGAGCACACGAGGCACGTCCTTCTCGCCTATAGGAGTGTCAATATCATGGTCGCGGCATGCGCGTTCGACGGCATCCAAGGCATCCTGCTGACGCCACCCAAGCGAAATAAGCCCTTCAACGACCTGTTGGGCACCCGTGTCCACCGGCGACTGAGCTGGGCCCGATACGCCCTCGACTTGGGACAGATCAAGCGAACCTTTGAGCTCCAGGATGATTTTCTGCGCCCCCTTCTTGCCGAGCCCCGGGGCTTTGGCCAACGCAGTGGCATCCCCGTCGGCAACCGCCCTGGCAAGACGGTCAGGAGGCAAGGTGGACAGCAACGAAAGTGCGACCTTCGGGCCGATGCCGCTCACTTTTTGCAGCTGGAGGAACATCTTTTTCTCAGCAGGTGACAGGAATCCATACAACGTGATGGCATCCTGGGTGACCGCCATAGAGGTGTACACGGTAGCGGATTGCCCTGAGTGCAATGAGGCGAGATCAGTCTGCGGCATACGGACGGCAAAGCCCACACCGCTGACATCAAGCACGACCCCGGACTGGTCGACCGCTGCGACCTGCCCATGAAGCATGGCGATCATATTGCCTCCTTCAGGCTGTGTAACCAACAATCGAACATCTGTTCGATAGCTTACATGCCGCGGTCGACTCCGCGACGACGCTTCGCCCGCTGCGCCGCGACCGCCCACTGTCGTTGCGCGGCGGTCAGATGCTGTTCACGTTCGCCTCCCTGCAACGCCCCTGCCGGCCGCAACGCATGGCACATCGCTTGCGCCAAAGCGTCAGCTGCGTCAGGCGGGGTGGGCATCTCGGACAGGTTCAGGATACGCATGACCATGCGTTCGACTTGGAGCTTGTCCGCTTTGCCGTTGCCAGTGATCGCGAGCTTGACTTCGGTCGGAGTGTGCAAAGCGACGGGTATCCCCCGCTGCGCGGCTGCGAGCATGGCCATACCCGCCGCCTGCGCGGTTCCGAGCACGGTGTTGCGATTGGCCTGCGCGAACACGCGTTCAATGGACACCGTGTCAGGGACAAAGCGTTCGATTTTATCAACCAGTCCGTTGTAAATCGAAAGCAGCCTCAAATCCTGGGAAGTGTCGGGGCTGGTGCGGATGACATCGACATGGATAAAAGAAAGCCGGCGTGACGCGCCGGCTTCCACCACGCCGACCCCGCACCGAGTCAGGCCGGGATCAACGCCAAGGATGATCAACAGATCACTCCTCTTCCTCCAATTGGGCCATCACCTCGTCGGATGCGGTCCAGTTGCTGTAGATGTTCTGGACATCGTCAAGGTCGTCGAGGTTGTCAATCAGCTTGGACACCTTGCGGGCGTCGTCGAGGCTGAGCTCAATCTCGTTCTTCGGAATCATGACCAGATCGGCGGAATCGTAGTCGATGCCAGCTTCCTGGAGACCCTTGCGGACCGTGATAAGATCGGCGGGATCGGTGATCACGCTGAACACGTCACCGTCATCGGACACGTCCTCGGCGCCGGCTTCGGCTGCAATCTCGAAGAGCTTGTCGTAATCCAGACCCTCGGACGGCACCTCGATCTGGCCCTTGCGCTCGAAGTTGAAGCTCACGGCGCCTGACGTGGCCAGGGAACCGTTGCCCTTGGTCAGTGTGGAACGCACTTCAGCCGCGGCACGGTTGCGGTTATCGGTCAGGCATTCGATGATGAGGCCGACGCCGGCAGGCGCATACCCTTCGTACACGATGTCCTCGTAGTTGGCGGCACCGTCTTCCTCACCAGAGCCACGCTTGACGGCGCGCTTGATGTTGTCGGCAGGCATGGATGCCTTCTTGGCCTTGACAATCGCATCATACAGCGTCGGGTTGCCGTCGGGGTCGCCGCCGCCCAGACGGGCTGCGATCTCGATGTTCTTGATCAGCTTCGCGAACAGCTTGCCGCGCTTGGCGTCAATGGCGGCCTTCTTATGCTTGGTGGTCGCCCACTTGGAATGCCCTGACATAATGCTCCTAGCAGATACGGGTACGATAAACACACCGATTGTAAAGCGCTTTCAAGACAAGACCTCGGCGTACACGCCGAGCACCTGGTCTACGACACTGCTCCAGTCATACTGCAATGCGCGGTTCTGGCCGGCCTCACCCAACGACGCGCGTGCCCCACGGTCTGCTATCAACGAACACACCACGGAAGCGCAATCACGGTCGTCACCATTACCGAACAACGCAGCAGCACGACCATCATCCGCGACAGCCGCGAATGCAGGAAGATCGGAAGCCACGACCGCGCACCCCGCCGCCATGGCTTCGGCGAGCACGATACCGAAGCTTTCACCTCCGGTCTGAGGAGCGATATAGACGCTGAGCGACCTGTAGAATCGAGCCTTGTCTTCATCGCTGATTCTGCCAAGGAACTCCATATGATCCATAAGGCGCCCCGATGGGTCGACCGCATTGACAATCGACCTGCCTTCGCGCTCACCATCGCCGGCACACAGGAACCGGGCTTGCGGATACCGGTCAAGAATCCTTGACGCTGTACGGCAGAATACCGCGAATCCTTTCCGTTCCTCCCCCATCCTTCCAAGGAACCCGATCGTCGGGCTCTCATCGTCTCCCTGCCAGGCGGGCACGGGGGTGGCCTGGGCGAATTGATCAGCATCGATGCCATTGGGAATGACCGACACCGGCACGTTCCCGGGCAAATACCGTTGTGCAACCTCGCGTGCGGCATCGCTGACACAGATGGCGTGGGACAGTGGTCGCAGATAACGGTTGAGGTAACCATGGAAGAAGCGCAACGCAAACGGGTAGACGTCGAACGCGGCATGGAATGTCCCGATGAGCGGAGGATGATGCACCATGGTCAGCGGTTTATGACTCAGGGAAGGCGTCTCGGGCTCATGAAGATGCACAATATCGAAATGCCCCTGCCGGACCCAACGACGCACCTGGGCCCCGACGAACCCGAAATAGCTCAGCCGCGACACCGAACCGTTGTAGGGAATCGCGAAGGAGGTACCGACCGTCTGCACCCACAACGGCATATCGTTGGTCCGTCGTCCGGGCGCAAGAACCTCGACCTCGTGGCCTCGCGCGATCAGCTCCTTCGCGAAGTCACGGATATGGAACTGCACACCGCCCGGAGTCTCGAACGAATACGGCGAGATGATACCGACGCGCAACTTCCGGCCGTGCAACGGATCCGGCTGACACTGCGCTCCACAGTCTGCCTCATCGCGACGATCTGCGTTCGACATCATGTCCTTTCTTCCGTCAACAAGACAATAGTCATAGCCTACACCGTCTCGGGCTTTCCGGCGAAGGCTTACATGCCTCGTTTGCGCTGCTTGATCATCTTGAGGACCTCGTCGGGGACGTCCTTGAGCCGTGACAGGTCGAGATCCTCGATGAAAATCGGTTGGAGCATATGCCAGTCCTGCGGATGCTCGGCTATACCGCTCGCCCACACATCAACCCATGCCTGGCTGATATCATGAATCGCCTGCTCACGGGGAAGACCGGCGAATCGAGAGATATCAATCGGGGCGCTGACCCGGCAGACATACCCGTATGGGGTACGGGCTGTCCTGCGTCTTTCTCCATGCAGACGTTCACGATACATATTGACGACATACAGGGGCAAGCCGGTGTCATAGGCCAAGGTTGCAGGCCCTCGCGCCACACGAATCATCGAGTCGAAGGCGCGGACGAATTCGCCGTGACGGCTCAGATCACGGTCTGCGAGTAGCGGCACCACCACATGCGGCTTGTCCAGTTTTTCCTCCAGTTTACCGATTAGGCCGGGCTGACCGGTGAGCAGGATTGAAATGCCCAGGGACCGTCTGATGTCCACGAAAGTCTTGAGCAGTTCTTCGTTCTCCAACCGTTCGGCGACCGTGGTCACCGGGGCGATATGGCGATACGCCCAATACCCGGCGTAATCCCAATTGCCTTGATGTCCCATAGCGATGGGCACCGAACCGGCTTGCACACGCGTGGATTCGATGATCAGCGCACACCCGGGGCCGTCCCCGCGTACACGGGCACTCAGGCATTCATCGCTTCTGCCGCCGACCGTCATGGCTTCGGAGAAATACGTGAAATAGGACCGCATCGCCCGGTGGGAAACATGCCGCAGATGTATCCTGTTCCGGATTGCTGCCCATACTCCGTCATGTTCAGACCGGTTGTGGTCATGCAATACGTGTGACAGGTTGCGTTCCAACTGCTTGACGCCGCCGGCGCGCGTCAGCCAAGCGATATCAGCGGCGAACAAGAACAGCCCCCTGACCAGCCGCTCAGGCAGCATACCGGCGTGCTTGGCGATGAAGATAAGGACCCTGTCAAGCATGGCCGGTGTTACCGCTCATCGGCTTTCATCTGACGCCGCACCTCGAAAATCCTCTGGAACACCGTAATCAGGCCGAGCACAGTCAAGAGCGCCATCGCGATGGCAAGCCACAGCCCGTTATGGGTCAATCCGGTCACGAACATGCCAACTAGGATGATGAACAGGCGATCAGCCCGTGTCGCGATGCCGTTTTTAGCCTCGTACCCCACAGATTCCGCACGAGCACGGGCATAGGAGGTGACGAATGAGGTCATGATGGAAACGAGCGCGCAACCGATACCGACATGAGAGATGACGTCCTCACCGGATCCGCCGTGCATCCACCAGTCGCTATGCAGGTAGAAAATCAGGATGCAGCCGATGAGAACCGCCCAATCGGCGATTCTGTCAAGAGTTGAATCAAGGAATGCGCCGAATTTCGTTCCCCCGGTGGTCAGCATGGCCACAGAACCGTCGAGGGAATCGAACAGCACGACAATCGCGAGGAAAAACACGAGGGGAATGATCCAACCGGTGATGCCAATTGCAATGGACAACGCTATGGACAGAATCGACCCGGTGATTGTAATGCCATTGGCACTCATATGCATACGTACGCAAACACGGGCGATGGGTTCGGTCAGTTTCTTCCACAATCCCCGGCAATGTTCCAGCATTGTCTTCGATACCTTTCTTGTCGATTATCGGCAGGCGAATCGGGCGGCACTGAAATGTCCAGTGCCGCCCGAACCCGTTCAGCGCAATGTCGTACGGGTCACTTGGTCGCGGCCGCGAAATCGTCGGCGTTGTTCACTTGGACACGCTTCTTGATGACTTCGAGGATCCACGCCTTAGCCTGGTCCACCGGCACGCCGTTGAGCTGGCTACCGTCACGGAACCTGAAGCTGACAGCGTTCTTCTTGACGTCCTCCTCACCGGCAATAAGTGTGAACGGGACTTTCGACTTGGACGCATTGCGGATCTTCTTGCCGAAACGATCGTCCGAGTTGTCCATCTCGCAACGCACGAGGTTCTCCTCGAGATCATCGATGAACGCCTGCAGATGCGGGGCGAACTCGTCGGCGACCGGGATGCCCGTGACCTGCACCGGGGCGAGCCAGACCGGGAAGGCGCCGGCATAATGCTCGAGCAGGATGGCGAAGAAACGCTCAATGGAGCCGAACAGGGCACGGTGAATCATCACCGGGCGCTGGTGGGTGCCATCTGCCGCGATATACTCAAGGCCGAAACGCTCAGGCAGGTTGAAGTCGAGCTGGATGGTGGACACCTGCCAGGTACGGCCGATGGCATCGCGCGCCTGGACGGAGATCTTCGGGCCGTAGAACGCGGCGCCAGCAGGATCGTCGACGAGTTCGAGTCCGGATTCCTTGGCGACCTCGGCGAGCGTATTGGTCGCTTCCTCCCAGATCTCGTCGGAGCCGACGAACTTGTGGGGATCCTTGGTCGACAGTTCCAGATAGAAGTCGTTGAGGCCGAAGTCCTTGAGCACCTTGAGCACGAAGGTGAGCAGGCGGCGAAGCTCAGGCTTCATCTGCTCGCGCGTGCAGTAGATATGCGAATCATCCTGAGTCAAACCGCGGACTCGCGTCAGGCCGTGCACCACGCCGGACTTCTCGTAGCGGTACACCGTGCCGAATTCGAACAGACGCAGCGGCAGTTCGCGGTACGAACGCTGACGTGACTTGAAAATCAGGTTGTGCATCGGGCAGTTCATCGGCTTGAGGTAGTAGTCGAAGCCCTGCTTGGTGACGTTGCCGTCCGCATCACGTTCCTCGTCAACGCGCATCGGCGGATACATATTGTCCTTGTACCAATGCAGATGCCCGGATGTCTCATACAGGCCGCCCTTGGTGATGTGCGGGGTCTGCACGAAGCTGTAATGGGCTTTGCGATGCATTTCGCGGGAGTAATCCTCCATCGCGTTGATGACCGCGGCGCCCTTCGGATGGAACACGGCGAGACCAGGTCCAATCTCCTCCGGGAAGGAGAACAAGTCCATTTCCTGCCCGAGCTTACGGTGATCGCGCTTGGCGGCCTCTTCCATGCGGGACATATAGGCCTTCAGGTCGTCCTTGCTCGCCCACGCGGTGCCGTAGATACGCTGAAGCATCGGGTTCTTCTCATCGCCGCGCCAATATGCGGCTGCGGTGCGTTCCAGCTTGAATGCCTTGATGTAGCGCGTGTTCGGCAGGTGAGGTCCGCGGCACAGATCCTTCCACACCACATTGCCTTCACGGTCGACATTGTCGTACATGGTCAGCTCGCCCTTGCCGGAGACCTCGGTGGACGCGGCTTCGTCGATTTCGGCTTCCTTGGCGCCAATCAGCTCAAGCTTGTAGGGCTGGCCCGCTTCTTCGGCGCGAGCTTCTTCCTCGCTGACCACGCGGCGGCGGAAGGACTGGGAGGACTTGATGATGCGCTGCATGCGCTTTTCGATTTCCTTGAGATCCTCCGGAGTGAACGGATCCTTGACGTCGAAATCGTAGTAGAAGCCATCCTTGATGACAGGGCCGATGCCGAGCTTGGCATCAGGACGAATCTCCTGCACGGCCTGTGCCATGACGTGGGTTGCGGAGTGCCGCATGATGGCCAGACCGTCCTCGGAATCGAGGGCGATCGACTCAACCTTGTCACCATCGTGAAGAGGGGTGTACAGGTCACGGGGTTCGCCGTTGAGACGCACGGCGATGATGTCTTTGTTGTCGCTGAAGAGATCGACGCCGGTCTGGCTTGCATCCACCTCCTTCACTTCACCGTTGACTGTTATGGAGATGGTTTGTTCTGCCATGAGGTGTCCTTTGCTATCGGGGCCCGCGGTACTAAGGTGCAGGCCTGGACTGTGTGTTACCTCGTTTACGGTAAATGCGGGACACGACATTGCACCCCGGTGCGGCATGAAGACTGTGGATGTCCGCCAAGTATCGCCCAATCTGTGTGTCTGGAATTGGGTGGAAGGGTTGTGTTGTCGGGTGTGTCGCGGTTTTGGGTCTTCTGGTCTGTGGGTTCGGACCGGGCAGGCATGGGTGCCTGAAACCCGCACGGACCTGTTGCGATGCAAGGTGTACGCGCGAGTTCGGATATGCCGTGCCGCGCATGCCCCGGCATACGTCTCACGCTAGGTAGGAGATCTTCCAGCCTGTCTGGGTGACGGAATGTCACTTTACATATGTCCGGGCATGTGTAAGGCGCGGAACACGATGCAGTGCCGATACTTTCCGGCTATATCTGTCCAGTTGCGCATGCCACGGCGTACAGGACGCACACAACTACCGGAACAATGATCCTAACTGTCGTACGCTCCACAACCGGACACGCGTCTTGGGCAATCACTGCACAAACTGACGGCGTTGACGATGATCCCGGCGTAACCAGTTGTAGGTGACGGCAGTGTTCCATTGGCGCGCCGCTGGACACACATGTTGGCCTATAACCCGGCCGCGGAGGGGAAGCCGGCAGTGGAAAACAAAAAACGCCACGCATCGCGTGACGTTCCTGATGATGTGGGTGATGCAGGAATCGAACCTGCGACCCCTTCCGTGTGAAGGAAGTGCGCTAGCCGCTGCGCCAATCACCCGATTGGTGAAGAAAGCCGGATTCCTCCGGACTCGTGGGCGATACAAGATTCGAACTTGTGACCCCTTCCGTGTCAGGGAAGTGCGCTACCTCTGCGCCAACCGCCCAGGTTGTGTCTTGGTTTGGAAGACTTACGCCTTCCTCGCCAGAGGTGGGTACGAGAGTCGAACTCGTCTATACGGCTTTGCAGGCCGCTGCCTAACCGCTTGGCTAACCCACCGTAAGGTCGTCAACTCATCGGACCTTAGAGCGGACAACGGGACTCGAACCCGCGCTCTCGACCTTGGCAAGGTCGCGCTTTACCAACTAAGCTATGTCCGCGTTTCAACCACATTGCTGTGTTTGAAGCAACGAGTAATTACTATAACGACATCCGTGTGATTTGCAAAATCGAGTGCCTTCCTCGGCGTGTCGCTTTCTGCCGCCGTCGTTCCCGTTAGCAGGAAAAACTCAATATTTCCAAGGGCTGAGAGGATTCACCACCGGCATAAGCGCCGGCACACACCGCAAGGAACAGATACATTAGAGGCTATGAGAGCAGAACCGATGCATGAGACATTCATGATCTCCGCCTTCGAGGGCTGGAACGATGCGAGCCAAGCCGCAAGCGAAGTCATCCATTACCTCATCGGCCACTACGAATCCAAACTCATCCACGAAATCAATTCGGATGGCTATTACGACTACCAGGCCACCCGCCCTATGCTCTGCCATATCACCGGCCGGGCACGCATCATCTGGCCGCACACCTCGTTCTACGACATCACCCTCTCTCCCGACCTACACGTTCTGGTCCAGATCGCCCCAGAACCGAATTATCACTGGAAAGACTATTGCAGGGAGGTCCTGCATGTCGCCGAGGACTACGACGTCACCCATGTCATCACGCTCGGCTCGATGTACGCCGCATGCCCGCACACCAGGCCGCTGCCGGTAGACATTTCCAGCGCCACCTGCTCTTGCGAGCTCGACCGTGAATACAGCGGCCCCATCGGTATCACCACCATACTTGACCAGATGGTCTGCAACGCTGGCATGCGGACGACATCCATGTGGGTGTCCATTCCCAAATACATGAATACGGATATGTGTGCGCAGGGCACTTTGGAACTTGTGCACGGACTGTCCACGATTCTCGGCGTGCCGCTTGACACCAAGGATCTGGCGGCGAAGGCGGAGACATGGAAGATGAAGGCGTCCACAATCGCCGCATGTGACGACCGGCTGTCAGCGTATATCGCCAAGCTAGAGCGCGAGTACGACCTCGCCCAGCGCGCCCGTACCATAGCCTCGCTCGGGGCGCCGCAAGCCGAACAGCTGGTCAAAGAGGCCGAGGCATTTCTCAAACGCATGGAGTAAAGCGGCGATTCACCTTCAGCAGTCGTGGGGGGGGGGGGGGGGGGGGGGGGGGGGGGGGGGGGGGGGGGGGGGGCGCCGCCCGGGGGGGGGCGCCGCCCCCCCCCCCCCCCCCCACGACGCTATAGTAATCTACGTTCCAAGTCGTGCGGTTACGTTGTGACAGAAGAACATGCGGACATAGCTTAGTTGGTAAAGCGCGACCTTGCCAAGGTCGAGAGCGCGGGTTCGAGTCCCGTTGTCCGCTCCATCATCCCGGGTGTCAAGCCCGGGCTTTTTTGTTTTCCACTGTAGGCTTCCCCTCCGCAGCCCCGCTTCTCCCGCCCGCGGACGCGTCAGTTGCCGCATGCACCGTCACAATCGGCTCCCGCCCCAAGCACCCCTGCGCGGGCGAACGCCGCTCGGTAAATCGACACCAGATCATCCAGCGACTTGGCTGCATTTGCCGGACTCGTGGACGCCACTGTCATCATCTCCACATCAATACCGAGCCGTTTGAGTCCGGGTTCGACAAGTTTGACGTACAGCTGTCCGGCCTTGCTTCCAGTGGTCATCACCAGCCGTATCGGCGCGCCACGTAGAATCATGCTGATGTCGTTGGGCTCGGGATTGCGGATGCTACCGTCGCTCGCCCCCGAAATATCACAGGAGGCAAGCACGTCCCACAATGCGACATGATGGTTCAACGCGAACGCCGCACGCGTGGCCGGCTCACGCCCGGGATCGCCGCCGAACACCGCCGCCATCACAGGCCAGAACCGGTTTCTGGGATGCATATAGTAAAAGCCCTGCTCCCTTGATTTCGGGCTCGGCATACTGCCCAGCACAAGCACTTGCGAAGCCTCGTCCCATACAGGGCCGAATCCGTGAACCACATGTTGCATCATGGAAGGGCATGATACCCACAGGCCTGCTCAGGGTAGACAGCGCTCTTCGGGTATGCGAAGGGCGCCACACGTATGAATCCGCGAATCCGCGGAACCACACGCATGGCGCCCCTCGCCGCCCGCCACGTGCATGGCGGCAATCCAAAGCCTTACGTAGGTCAGAACATCGCTGCCACGGTGTTGACCATCTCAATCGCAGCCGTCTTGGTCGTCTGCTCCATCGGCTGCAATGCGCCGGCAATCAGCAGAATCGCGACGATAACGGCGATCACGATGCGGTAGATAGCGAACGCGCGGTACGAGAACGTCGAAACGAACTTCAGGAAGCCGATGATCACGACATAACCGACCACGAAACTGACGACAGTCGCCGCGATGGTCGCGCCCCAACCCGGGAAGGTCGGATCGGCAGCAGCCGAACCCACCGATTTCACGGTTTCCAGAATGCCCGCACCGAAGACCGCCGGAATCGCCATCAGGAAGCTCACCCGCACTGCGGCTTCACGGGTGTATCCCATCGCACGGCCGAAAGTGATGGTGCCGCCGGAACGCGACACGCCAGGAATCAAAGCGAGCATCTGTCCGATACCGAAAATCAGCGCCTCCTTCCAGTTCATCTCGCGAATCGTCTTCTTCTGCGGCGCCTTCGCATCAATCACCCACAGCAGGACGCCGAAGATGATCAGCACCGTCACCGTGATCCACAGGTTGCGCAGCGTGGTCTCGATGGCGTCCTGGAACAGCAGACCGGCCACGACAATCGGAATGGTGCCGATGATGATGTACCAGCCTTCGGCCGCGTCCCTGTCCCGCGTGCCGAACCGCTCCTTCCAGTCCCCCGTGACCGGACGGGTGAACAGGCAGCGGAACCAATGTGACAGAATGCGCGCGATATCACGGCGGAAATACAACAGCACCGCGAGTTCAGTACCCAGCTGAATGATTGCGGTGAACGCAGCCCCAGGATCGGTGTGCAACATCAGCTCGCCGATGATACGAATATGTGCGCTCGACGATACCGGAAGATATTCGGTAAGCGCCTGCACCAAGCCGAGAATAATCGCTTGGAAGAAATTCATGATCCCTCTTATCGTGTCGAATCGATTGTCTATCTGGTTGTCAGTATTGCTTACAGCAGATGACGTGACTACTTTATCCGGCCGTGCGCATATTTCCCACAACACGGTTCGGTTTTGCCGCAAAGAGCACACACAACGGGAAAGGCATACACTGGAATAAACCGATCAGGAGGTTGTTCATATGGCGAAATACCGCAAGAGCAGGATGTTCGCTCCCGCCGGGTTCTTCGAATGCGAGGGCCGCGGGTTGCAATGGTTGGGTCAAGCCCAAGCCCAGGGCGGACCGCGCGTGGTCGACGTCTACGGATGGGGCGACAACTGGCTGGATATCGAGCGTGTCGAAGGCTGCTCGCCCACGCCGAAAGCCGCATACGATTTCGGGGCCGCGCTCGCCCATATGCATGACGCCGGCGCCGCGCATTTCGGGTCGGCTCCGGATGGATACACAGGAACGTGCTATTTCGGCCCGCTGCAGGACCCGGTTCCGATGGACACCGGCGACTGGGACGATCCGGTGAGTTATCTGGCGGACGGCAGGCTCAGGCCGATGGTGCAATTGGGCATCCAGCGCGGCGAGCTTACCGACGATGACCTGGCACTGACCAATGAGGTCATCGACCGCCTGCCGGATCTGCTGGGACGCGCCGCGGACGACACGCCGGCGCGCGTGCACGGGGATCTATGGAGCGGCAACGTCATGTGGACCCGGGACAGCGGCGATGTGGAGGCAGTGCTCATCGACCCGGCCGCCCATGGCGGACACCGGGAGGAGGATCTCGCGATGCTGAACCTGTTCGGCATGTCGTATCTGCACGAGATTCTCGACGGATATCAGCGTGTGCATCCGCTCAAGGCAGGATGGCAGGACCGCATCACCATCTGGCAGCTCTATCCCATCGCCGGGCACTGCGTGTTCTTCGGCGGCGGGTATGTCAGCGAATACCGCTCGATGTGCCACTCATTGTTGAAATAACTCCTTGCTGAAATAACAATGAACAGCGGGCTGGTCTCCTTGCCAGTGCGCAACCGAATGTGCCCGTTTGCTGTTGATGGGAATCCTGAAAACCCATCAACAGCAAACGGGCACCGTTATTGAATCACCGGACCGTCACCATAAATCAGCCCAAAGCGTCTTTCAGCTTGCTGAAGAAGCCTTTCTTCGCGCTCAACGGCTTGGAGCTTTGCTCGACCTTCGGTTTGTCCCCGTCGTGACGTTCGCCGAACTGCTCAATCAGCTGGCGTTCATCGTCCTTCAACTTGGTCGGAATGACCACATTGACGTGGATGATCAGGTCGCCGCGGTTCGTCTCACCGAGCTTGGTCGCCCCAAGCCCCTTCAAGGTCACGGTTTGTTCTGGTTGGCAGCCTTCAGGAATGTCAAGATGCTGCGAACCATCGAAGGTGTCGATATCGAGCCCGTGTCCAAGCACCGCCCAACTCATCGGAATCTGTACCCAGCAGTGCAGGTCATCGCCGTCACGGGTGAATTGTTTGTCAGGCTTGATGCGGATATCGACGTACAGGTCGCCCGCGGCCCCGCCGCCTTCGCCGACTTCTCCCTGATGCGGCAGACGCAGCCTGGTGTCATCGTGGACGCCCGCCGGGACAGTCACTCCGACGTCACGGGTAGTACGTACGCGGCCATGCCCCATGCACGCCGGGCAAGGATGCTCGATGATGGTCCCATGTCCTTCGCAACGTTCGCACGGCGCGGATGTCATCATCTGGCCGAGCATCGTGCGCACGACTTTCTGGCGGTACCCCTGTCCGTGACAGTCGGGGCATGTCACCGGCTGGGAGCCTTCTGTGGCGCCCGATCCGCCGCATTCCTGGCACAGGCCGAAGGTGTTGATAGTCACGTGGGCGACACCGCCGAACACCGCGGTTTTCAGGTCGATGGACGTTCTGGCGAGCGCATCCCTACCCGGCTGGGTGCGCGGGGTGGGACCTTGCGAAGCGCCGCCGCCGAAAGCACCGCCGAAGAATTGTCCGAAGATATCGCCGACATCGCCCATATCGAAGCCGGCAGCTCCGGACCCGAAACCGCTTGACGGGTCGTTGGGGTCGACGCCCTGGTCGTACATCCGGCGTTTGTCGGGGTTGGACAGCACTTCGTAGGCGCTGTTGACCTCCTTGAATTTGTCCTCGAATTCGGGACCGGCGATATCAGGATGGTATTTGCGGCTCATCTTGCGATAGGCCTTTTTGATTTCCTCTTCGCTGGCCGTGCGTTCCACGCCCAGGACCTCGTAGTAGTCTGCCACTGCTTATTTCCTTTGGTTGGTTTCTGCAAGTATTGTGTCACAGCCCTATGTCAGCTGTCTGCGTCTGTCGCGTCTTCGCCGATGATCCCGGTGAGGTATCTGGCGACCGCTCGGACCGCGGCCATGGTCGTGACGTAATCCATATGCGTGGGACCGATTGACCCGACAAAAGCGACAGGCTTGCCGGCTTGCGCGGAGGCAGAGCCTTCGGAGATGGTCGCGTTGATATGCCCATATCCGCTGGTGACGACGGAGGCGTGCATGAGTTCGGGGGTATGCGTTTCCGATCCGATGGCGACGCCCACGCCGTTTTCCGTGACTTCCTCGCTTAGTGAATTCATGAGTCTCATGATGACGACCTGTTCCTCGAGCGCGTCGAGCAGCGGGGCCATCTCCGTGCCGGAATGCTGATGGGCGAGTTTCGATGTACCCGCCATATACATGTCGGTGGCCTGTTCGTCTTCTGCCATGCTGGTCAGGGCGCGGGACAGGGCCTGTGCCAGTGCCGACAGTTCGCCGTGTTCGACGGTTTTGCCCAAGGCGACGATTGTTTTCGCCGCCAATGTCAGTGATTGCCCGGCACAGCGCGCGTTGACCGTCTCCGAGAAGGTCGCGAGCAGCTCGGTCGAGGGTAACGGGTGCACTTCCAAGGTATGCTGGGCGACTCTTCCGGTATCGGTGATGATGACCGCAAGCAGTTTGTTCATGGATACAGGGACGATTTCGACGTGCCTGAGCGTGGATTTCGACAACGCCGGAGAAGCGACGACCGCCACCTGCCCGGTGATGCGGGCCAGCAATCGGGCGGCTCGCTGCAAAGTGTCCTCAAGGCTGACCGATCCGCCGAGGAAGTTGCCGATCGCCCTGCGTTGCGCTGGTGACAGCGGAACGACGGTCGCCAAGCGGTCAACGAAATATCGGTATCCTTTTTCGGTTGGCACTCGGCCGGCGGAGGTATGCGGCTGGACCAGGTAACCTTCGTCTTCCAGTGCGGCCATATCGTTGCGCACGGTCGCCGAGCTCACACCGAGATGGTGGTTCCGTGTCAGCGATGTCGAGCCGACCGGCTCCTGCGAACGGATGTAGTCCTCCACCACGGCGCGCAGGACCAACATGCGTCTCGATTGCGTCATATGCGCGCCTCCTTATTCATTCTTTTCAGTGTTTCTTTGTCGTTCTCGTGTTTCACGTTCCGTGAAGGTTCTTCTGTTGGAATCATGCCGGTCTCCCGTCCAGGCGGGCAGGAGCGCGCTTGTGTACCGGCACACACGACACAGGCATGATTTCTGATGAGAAGTCGATATGTATTGTCTTAGCACTCCAGAGTCGAGAGTGCTAATCGGTTCATCGACAGGGAAATCCGCACAAACATCATGTTCATTTGCATCAACAAGAGCACACGAATGTGCCATAACACGCCAAAAGCGCACCCCGAAGTCTGATGCAATAGTTAGCATGGAATAGCAATGTGAGGGCGTCCGTGGCGCGACACAAGCCGAATGCGCGGCCACCCGAAGTATTGGAAGGAAAGTAGATCACCTATGACCGATTTCACCTGGTCTGAATTGGACGAGCGCGCCGTCAAGATGGCGAAGGTCCTCTCCGCCGACGCCGTCGAGCGTGCTGGACACGGCCACCCCGGCTCCCCTGTGTCCCTGGCTCCGATTGCCTACACGCTGTATCAGCACTACATCAAGCACGATCCGAACGATCCCAAGTGGGCCGGACGTGATCGCTTCATCCTCTCCGGTGGCCATGCTTCGCTCACGCAGTACGTGCAGCTGTTCTTCTCCGGCTACGGCCTGACGCTGGACGACCTCAAGTACTTCCGCGGCGGCGCCGACACCCGCACCCCGGGCCATCCTGAGTACGGCCTGACCCCGGGCATCGAAATGACCACCGGCCCGCTCGGCCAGGGTCTTGCTTCCGCCGTCGGTTTCGCATATGGCCAGCGCTTCGAGCGCGGTCTGCTCGACCCGGATGCCGCCGAAGGCACCTCCCCGTTCGACCACAAGGTGTGGGTCATCTGCGGTGAAGGCGACGTCGAGGAAGGCGTTTCCTCCGAAGCCGGCTCGCTCGCTGGCAACCAGAAGCTCGGCAACCTCTTCGTGATCTTCGATGCGAACCACATCCAGATCGAAGGCGACACCAAGCTCACCTTCTCCGAGGACATCCTCAAGCGTTACGAGGCCTACGGCTGGTACACCGACGAAGTGTCCTTCATCCAGCCCGACGGCTCCTACAAGGAGGACGTCGAGGCGCTCGCCGCGGCCATCGACAAGGCCGAGACCGTCACCGACCGTCCGCACTTCATCAAGGTCGACACGCTCATCGCATGGCCGACCCCGGGCAAGACCAACAACGAGGCTTCCCACGGCTCCAAGCTCGGTGCCGAGGCTGTCGCCGGCCTGAAGAAGGAACTCGGCTTCGACCCGGACGTCGACTTCCCGATCGACGAGGAAGCCCTCGCCCATGCCCGTAAGGTCGCCGAGCGCGGTCTCGAGGCCCACAAGGAGTGGGACGAGAAGTTCGCCGCTTGGCAGAAGGCCAACCCGGACAAGGCCGCCCTGTATGAGCGCATCAAGGCGCACAAGCTGCCCGAAGGCTTCGACGCGGCCATCGACGCCTTCGAAGCAGCTCAGGAAGTCGGCAAGGGTGTCGCCACTCGTAAGTCCTCCGGCCAGGTCCTCAACGCCATCGCTGAGGTCATGCCTGAGCTGTGGGGCGGTTCCGCCGATCTCGGTGGCTCCAACAACACCAACATCAACGGAGCAAAGTCCTTCGGCCCGTCCTCCGACGAGACCCGCACTTGGCCTGAGCAGTCCGAATACGGCCGCCAGCTGCACTTTGGCGTGCGCGAGTTCGCGATGGGTGCCATCACCAACGGCATCCTGCTCGGCTCCGACACCCGCCCGTTCAACGGCACGTTCTTCCAGTTCTCCGATTACGAGCGTCCGGCTGTGCGTCTGGCCGCACTCATGGAGATCCCGAACCTGTACGTGTGGACCCACGATTCCGTCGCCCTCGGCGAGGACGGCCCGACCCACCAGCCGATCGAGCATCTGGCCGCCTTCCGCGCCATGCCGCAGCTCGAGGTCGTGCGTCCTGCCGACGCCTACGAGACCGCAGAGGCCTACCGTTACTTCTTCGAGAAGAAGAACACCCTGCCGACCGCGATGATCCTCACCCGCCAGGGTGTGCCAACGCTCGCCGAGACCAAGGACAAGGCGAAGGACGGTGTCCGCAAGGGCGCTTATGTCCTCGTCGACACCGAGGGTACCCCGGACGTGATCGTCATGGCTTCCGGCTCCGAGGTCCAGTGGGCCGTGGCCGCCGCCAAGACCCTCGCCGCTGAAGGCATCAAGGCTCGCGTTGTGTCCTTCCCGTCCATGGAATGGTTCGAGGAGCAGGACGACGAGTACAAGGAGGAAATCCTCCCGGCCGGTGTCAAGGCCCGCGTCTCCATCGAGGCCGGCGTTGCCATGCCGTGGTACAAGTACCTCGGTGCTTACGGCAAGGCCATCTCCATCGAGCAGTTCGGCCTGCAGGGTGACGGCGCCCAGAACATGATCGATCTGGGTATCACCGCCGAGCACGTCGTGGAGGCTGCCAAGGCTTCCATCGCCGAAGTGAACGCCTGATTCCGTTCATTTCCACCATGGGAGGGTACCTTGACTTCGCGTAAAGGAAACCTCAAGGTACCCTTCCATATAGAATAAATGTGTTCCCATCTAGGAATATCAAGGAGTAACACAACATGACTGAAGCAACTCAGCGCACCAGCGACAACGGTGTTTCCATTTGGCTGGACGACCTGTCCCGCACCCGCATCGAGTCCGGCTCCCTGCAGGACCTCATCAAGAACAAGAACGTCGTTGGCGTGACCACCAACCCGTCCATCTTCCAGAAGGCCCTCTCTCAGGTTGGCCCGTACGATGCGCAGCTCAAGGAGCTCGGCAAGGTCGACGTTGAGACCGCCGTGCGCGAGCTGACCACCACCGACGTGCGCAACGCGACCGATATCTTCCGTGATATCGCCGAGGCCACGGACTTCGTCGACGGCCGCGTCTCCATCGAAGTGGACCCGCGTCTTGCCCATGAGACCGAAGCCACCGAGAAGCAGGCTGTGGAACTGTGGGAGAAGGTCAACCGCCCGAACGCCATGATCAAGATCCCGGCGACCCTCGAGGGCCTTCCGGCCATCACCGCCACGCTCGCGAAGGGCATCTCCGTCAACGTGACGCTGATCTTCTCCATCGAGCGCTATGAGCAGGTCATCGACGCCTTCATCGAGGGCATCGCCCAGGCTGACGCCAACGGCCACGACCTCAAGCACATCGGCTCCGTCGCTTCCTTCTTCGTGTCCCGCGTGGACACCGCTGTCGACAAGCTGCTCGAAGCCAACGGCTCCGACGAGGCCAAGGCCCTCGAAGGCAAGGCCGCTGTCGCCAACGCTCGTCTGGCTTACAAGCTCTTCGAGGATAAGTTCGCGAACGATCCTCGCTGGGCTGCTCTCGAGGCCAAGGGCGCCAAGAAGCAGCGTCCGCTGTGGGCTTCCACCGGCACCAAGAACGCCGCGTACTCCGATTGCAAGTATGTCGACGAGCTCGTCGCTCCGCACGTGGTCAACACCATGCCGGAGAAGACCCTGAATGCTCTCGCCGATCACGGCAACGGCGCTCCGTCCATCAAGGGCACCTATGAGGAGTCCCAGGCCATCATGGACAAGCTCGCTGCCCTGGGCATCAACATCAAGGACGTCACCGACCAGCTCGAGGCTGACGGTGTCGCCAAGTTCATCGCCTCTTGGGATTCCGTGCTGGCTGACGTCCAGTCCGGTATCGACCGCGTCAACGGCTGAGACTATGAATCCACGCTGATGTAACTCATCAGTAGGACGATAACGCAACTGGCCCCGCTTCCCCACTTTGGGAGGCGGGGCCAGTTGCGTTTTGGACGGAAACTGATATCGACACGTGCGGGTTCGGTGAGATGCGGTGCTATGTGGGACGTACAGGTTGGCAATCTTCTGTTTGCTGATGACGCCCATCTGTGACATCGTTGTCACAGCACACCTGACCTTTCTGTTTCTACCGACGCTGAGACTACTGTCAGCGTCGGTAGAAACAGAAGGAAGCGGCGTATTCAGGTCGAGCCAAGGAGGGAAACCGTCCGCCGCTGCACCAACCAGCTACGAATATCACGACGTCAGCGTAGCTAGTTTGTAGTGCTACACAAACTGGTGACGGAATTCACGCGCGCAGCGTAGCCGGTTTGTGGACTGGCACAAACCGGCTATATAACACGCACACTGAGGGTTACCAGATTGTGTGATGGCCACGCGGTTACGCCGCCATCACACACGGGCATTCGGTTCCCGTCGCATCAGGAACCACAGTTTCAGCCTTTGGCTGATTATTGATGATAGGTGGCCAGGAAATTGCGCAGTTTGGCGGTAGCGTCCTTGAGCACTTCGATTCTCGGCAAATAGACCACACGGAAATGATCGGGCTGCTGCCAATTGAACCCACTGCCCTGCACGATGAGGAGCTTCTGCTCGCGCAACAAATCCAGCGCGAACTTCTCGTCGTCCTTGATACCGAAGCGTTTGACATCCAACTTCGGGAAGATGTAGAACGCGGCTTTCGGCTTGACCGCCGACACGCCCGGAATCGAGTTCAACGCCTCATAGATGTATTCGCGCTGCTCGTAAATCCTGCCACCCGGAACGATATAGTCGTTGACGCTCTGATGGCCGCCGAGCGCGGTCTGGATGATGGACTGTGCAGGGACATTCGAGCAGATGCGCATGTTCGTCAGCATGTTCAATCCCTCGATGTAGTCCTTCGCAATCTCCTTGTTGCCGCTGAGCACCATCCAGCCGACGCGGTATCCAGCAATCATGTGTGATTTCGACAGCCCTGAGAAGGTGACGCAGAACAGGTCGGGCGCCATGGACGCGATGGAGACATGCTTGAGACCGTCCATCACCAACCGGTCGTAGATTTCATCGGAGAATATCATGAGCTGATGCTCACGGGCGAGTTCAACGATCTGCTGCAACACTTCCGGCGGGTACAATGCGCCTGTCGGATTGTTCGGGTTGATGATGACAATCGCTTTCGTACGGTCGGTGATCTTGCGCCGCATATCCTCGATATCGGGATACCATTCCGACTGCTCGTCACACACGTAATGCACGGCCGTACCACCCGCCAGCGTGACGCACGCCGTCCACAACGGATAATCAGGCGAAGGCACCAGCACCTCGTCACCGTTGTCAAGCAACGCCGACATGCTCAGATTGATCAGTTCGCTCACACCGTTGCCCGTGTAAATCCCGTCGATGCTGACATTCGGGATATTCTTGAGCTGCGCGTATTGCATGATCGCCTTGCGAGCGGAGAACAGGCCTTTCGAATCGGAATAGCCTTCGCAATCGGTCAGCTGCTGCGCCATGTCGTATACGACTTCATCAGGCGTGCGGAAGCCGAACGGCGCCGGATTGCCGATATTGAGCTTGAGGACATGGGTCCCGGAGGCTTCCATTCGCGCCGCTTCGTCGACAACAGGTCCTCTGACATCATAGAGCACGTTATCAAGCTTCGATGACTTGCCGAAATGCCGCATGGTGGTTCCTTTCGTTGATGCAGCCTTAACGTCGAGATGCTCAGGCGAGGCTTCGCCGGATTCCGGGGATGTGGAAGCATCCGGCTTCCTGCGGGTCATCTCGTCGCTGTCCCCCATCAGCCACGAGGCGCTCACGCCGAGCATATCAGCCAAGGCGTTGACTGTATCGGTACGCGGGACAGTTTTTCCGCTCACATACTGGCTGACATGGCTTTTGCCAAGATGCACGCCAAATTCAGGTGCACGCCTGACGATGTCTATCTGCTTGAGGTGGCGTTGGTTCATCGCCTGGGTGAGCCGTTGTGCGAACAATCCTTCTGCCATAACACTCCAGAGTTCAACGTATGTTCAATCTTATCAGAAACTATAGCACAACTCTCGGAAACAATGAACCGGAAAGTCTGAAATTGAACCATACAGCGTTACAGGAAGTTCAATTCGATTCCGGGGGCATCACCATCGTCATTTGGGACGCTCATACCACTGGAAGATGCTCACATCCCCCAGTGCCGTTCAATCCATTGGGCCACACCATCCTCATTATTCGACGGGCAGATGTCATCCGCGATTGCCAACACCTTGGGATTCGCATTCGACACCGCTACACCGGTTCCCGAGCGCCGCATCATCGCGATATCAATCAGATCGTCGCCGAACGCAACGGTCTGCGACAGCGGAATATTCATCGACGCGCAAATCCGTTCCAGCGACCGTTCCTTGTTCGCCTGCGGGTTCATCAGCATCCACATTGATCCTTCGGAGATGCTCACCGAAAAATCGTCCGGTACTAGCCTACCCAACACCGACCACTGGTACGGATCGGGAAAGATGATGATCTTGTCGGCCACGCCATCGGGTACGTCCGTGAAATCCGTGATGACGAAGGTCTGCGTTTTCCAGTAGACGCTGACGTCAAAATTCGTGTACCGGACGTCATCCATGACGATGCCGATCTTCAACCCCGGCAATTCATGCACAAGATACCTGCACACCTCGCATGCGCGTCGGGATGAGAACCCGATTTTCATCAGATGCCCGTCATCGGGCAATACACCGCTGGTGAGCATATCGACGTCGGACGCAGACGGATTGGTGTCGATCAGTGCCCCGTTGAGGTAGATGCACGCGTCGACTGGCAGTCTGTCGACGACCTCGTATCCAGTGCTCACCGGGCGTGCCGTCGCAACGGCGAATCGAACGCCCGCGTCATGCATCCGCCACACGGCGTCGATGGAATGCTCGGTGAGATACCGTTCCTCGAAAGTCGGGGCATCGTGCATCAACGTTCCATCAAGATCGGCGACGACCAAACGCACGGGCGTATCGCAGCGGTCCCGGTTATTATCGTGATTCATGGGTGCACCATGTTCAAGTCGGTCCCTATGTTCGGGACGCTCGGGGGTGGTGTCTGTCCCCGATTGGGATGATGATGCCGCCTCAATCATTGTTGCTTCCTCTCCCCCAACCGACCGATGCATGGGATTACCGCCGTTGCGCGATTGCTTTCCTGGCGAGGGGTGATGTTGGGCTGAGCATTTGATAGGCCGATGGATACAAAATCCGCCCTGTCTCCGTATGGGAAGCAGGGCGGTTTCATGACGATGCTGTACTGATATCCGCTGATATCTATCGCGCTGAATTACCGTGACGATAGCGAAGGAGCCGGCGAGACTGCATAGCGTGACGTCTGTGTGCCGGAATTCGCAACGATTCAGCCGCCGATATTGAATTTAGTGAACAAATCGAGGGCGATAATCAGAGCGACCCAAAGCACCGCGATAATCACCGTCCAACGGTTCAGGTTCTTCTCGGCGACGCCTGAAGAGCCCGCGTTCTGGGTGAGACCGCCGCCGAACATGTCGGAAAGGCCGCCGCCCTTGCCCTTATGCATAAGAATGAGCAGCGTCAACAGGAAGCTGAGTACAACGACCAGAATCTGGATAACCAGCTTGAGAACAGCCAAACCTGACACGAGTTGAACCTCCATTGTGTGTAACTTATCTAAGCATAGCGCAACCGCGGGATTTTGGCATGCTAACCCCGAAAGGGGCAAGGCACTCTGACAAACGGCAAGAATGCAGTACCGCAAAAACTCATTTCCGCCGGGCGCGGCCCCACGCTACTTGCGGCCCGACGCCCCAGATTTCGCCACCAGCCGTACAATCTTGGCGAGTTCCTCCGGATGCAAGGACGCGCCACCGACAAGGAAACCATCGACATCGGGTTGGGTGATCAATTGGGACGCATTCTTCGAGGTCACCGACCCGCCGTACAAGATACGCAGGCTCGTGGCTGTCTCATCGCCGAAGGTCTCACGGATATCGTCA
The DNA here is from genome assembly GCF_052121135.1 of Bifidobacterium sp. LCP19S3_E9. Lineage (NCBI taxonomy): Bacteria > Bacillati > Actinomycetota > Actinomycetes > Bifidobacteriales > Bifidobacteriaceae > Bifidobacterium > Bifidobacterium sp. LCP19S3_E9. The sequence goes on from NZ_JBQKEV010000002.1 coordinate 201,271, forward strand.
CGAATCGCCTTGGCTGCATCCTGGGCTGACTGCGGGGTGGCCACCATGCCGGTGCCAATCGCCCAAACCGGCTCATATGCAATCAGCAGCTTCGTGGCCTCTTCCACAGACAGGTCACGGGTCACATCCCGCACTTGGCCGACGGCGAAATCAAGCTCGATGCCCTGCTTGCGTTCCTCGTAGCTTTCGCCCACACACAGGATGGGCCGCATGCCAGCTGCGAGCACGGCGCGGACCTGATCGACGATATTCGCGTCATCTTCCGGATGGTATTTGCGTCGCTCCGAATGACCGACAATCACATATGAACAACCCAGCGCCGCCAGCATATCTGCGGAAACGTCACCGGTGAACGCCCCTTGCGAAGTCACGGACACGGATTGCGCGCCATACTTGATGGGCAGATCATCGGCTTCGACCAGCACCTGGACACTGCGAATCGACGTGAACGACGGCATCAACGCGACCTCGCACGTGCGCGGATCCACATGAGCGTCCCGCAACAGCCATGCGAATTTCTGGACGAAATAGGTCGCCTCGAGATGATTGAAGTTCATCTTCCAGTTCCCCGCGACCAGCGGAATCCGATTCACCGCCATACCATCTCCATCCTTGTCAACAACCCCGACACCACTTTTCCGGCGACGATACGTGCACGACACCGGGAAACACGTGTGCGGGCACGCCGGTCACGACATGCCCGCACACGGTTCGCCGTCCATGCGAATTACTCGAGCACCTTCAGACCCGGAAGCTCCTTGCCCTCGAGGAACTCAAGAGAAGCGCCACCACCGGTGGAGATGTGGGAGAAGCCATCCTCCGGGAAGCCGAGGTTGCGCACGGCAGAAGCGGAATCGCCGCCGCCGACGATGGTGAACGCACCGGCCTTGGTCGCATCGACCAGCCCCTGCGCCACAGCGCGGGTGCCCTCAGCGAACTGAGCGACTTCGAAGACACCCATCGGGCCGTTCCACACGACCGTCTTGGAATCGACGATCTTGTCGTGGAACAGCTTCTGGGAATCCGGGCCGATATCCAGACCCATCTTGTCAGCCGGGATGGCATCCGCCTTGACGACCTCCGGAGCGATCGGGGTGTCGCCAGCCGGGAAGCCGGCGTTCACGACGATATCGGTCGGAAGCACGAGCTCGACACCGGTCTTCTCAGCGGTCTCGATGTAGCCCTTGACCGTTTCGAGCTGGTCTTCCTCGAGCAGCGAGGTGCCGACTTCATAGCCCTTGGCCTTGAGGAAGGTATAGACCATGCCACCGCCGATGACCAGACGGTTGGCGCTGCCGAGCAGGTTCTCGATGACGCCGAGCTTGTCGGAGACCTTGGAACCGCCGAGCACGACCGTCAGCGGGCGTTCCGGGTTCTCGGTGGCGCGGGACAGCGCCTTGACTTCCTTCTCGACCAGCAGGCCGGCCGCGGAAGGCAGGAACTTGGCGATGGAGTAATTGGAGCCCTGGGCGCGGTGCACGACACCGAAGCCGTCGGAGACGAACACGTCGCCGAGTTCGGCGATCTTCTTCGCATAGGCGTCGCGCTCGGCTTCGTCCTTGCTGGTCTCCTCAGGGTTGAAACGCACATTCTGCAGCAGCACGACGTCACCGTCGTTCATCGCCGCGACCTTGGCATGGGCGTCCTGGCCATAGGTGTCCTCAGCGAGCGGGACATCGACACCCAGCAGCTCACCGAGGCGCTTGGCAACCGGCGCGAGAGACAGTTCAGGAACAACCTTGCCCTTCGGACGGCCGAGATGCGCCATGAGGATGACCTTGGCGCCGTCGGCGCGCAAAGCCTTGATGGTCGGCAGGGCGGCACGGATACGGCCGTCATCGGTGATCGTGGTGCCGTCCAGCGGAACGTTGAAATCCGCGCGGACGAGAACGCGCTTGCCCTTGAGATCTCCAAGATCCTTCAGTGTCTTCATGAATATCCTTTCCTAACCGCATGCCACACAGGCCATGCGGGAAGATGGTGACGTGACTACGCCAATTGCGATGATACAGGCAACGAAGAACAAAAGACGCCATCCTTCGCGTGCAGCGAGAAGGATGACGCCGTCAAAGTGGAAAAACGCAACCGTGTCGCGAAACGAGAGGCTCACAACCCCTGTTGCCGCGCATTCTGGACTTTCTCCGCTTTCTGCAGCAGTCGCCGGATGCGCCCTGCGATTGCATCTTTGCTGATTGGGGGATCAGCAAGGCGGCCGAGTTCCTCTAGGCTGGCGTCACGGTGATCGAGGCGAAGCTGTCCTGCCGCACGCAGTTTCGGCGGAATATCCTCGCCGAGGACTTGGAAGGCGTTACGCACTTTTTCGGTCGCTTCTGCGGCTGCTTTCGCGCTACGACGCATATTGGCGTCATCGAAATTCGCCAGACGATTCGTCTTGCCTCGTGGTTCGCCGTCGGTGCGCTTGCCGGTCCATTCCCTTGCGGACTGGGGTGCGCCAATCAGGTTGAGCAGCCGTTCGATGGCGTCAGGATCACGAAGAGTCACACGCTCCGAGCTGCGCACCTGACGTGTTTTTGCACTGATGCCCAGACGATGAGCTGCGCCTTGGAGCGCCAGTGCCGCCTCATGGGTTGGGCAGATGACCTCGAGATAGCCGGCCGTGCCGATGTCCGAGATACGGCCGTGGGCCATGAACGCACCACGCCATGCAGCTTTGATCTGCGGGATTTTCCCGTTCACAATCTCGGGCGGCAGGCCACGAACCACGCGATGGATGCGCGGATTGTACAGTCCCAGCCAGACAGCTAGTCCCATAGCCCCATGATCGACGACGACGTTGTACCGCTGGATGATTTGACCCTGCGGGGTCTTACGGCGGACCGACTTGATGACAGCGTCGAATTTCGGTTGCTTGGCACCGTTCTGCTCGTGCAACGGCTGTCTCTTCGCGACTTCCTGAGCCTGATGCTGGAACTGGTTGACAATGGCATTGCGCAGCCATTTTGCCGCTTCCAGCGAATCGAACTGTGCGAACAACACGACCTGTTTGCTGCTGGTCTGACGCAGACCGCCGCCAAATTGGAACATGGCGGCCGCCTGAGCCACCATTGCAGCTGGCAGGTCATCGTTAATCGTGGCGAGTTCGCTATTGACATCATCGAGAAGAGCCAAGAGCCAACCTCCTACTTCCTGTTTCTCTTCACTGCCTCTGCAACATGCCGGCATAATCCGGCAAGGTGGCAACGTGTAACTGTGATATCCAATATCTTGGACAAGATTACGACAAGCCGTGTAAATTCAGCTTGGGGCTTTTCGCCATGCGGTCAGGCCTGATGCAGATGACGATGCAGCTCGCGCGCGGACACCGTCACGGACAATCCTTGCGCGCGCAAACGCTCAGCAAGCGCATTGCTCATGGCCACTGAACGATGCTGACCTCCGGTACAGCCGATGGCTATGGTCACATAATGTTTGTCTTCCCTGGCGTAACCGTCGATGGCGATACTGATGGCTCGCTGGTAGGCGTCAAGGAACTCCTTGGCACCCTTGCTCGAGAGCACATAGTCGCTCACCGGTTTGTCCAGACCGGTCAGCTCACGCAGGGAAGGCACCCAGTACGGATTGGGCAGGAATCTGACATCCGCCACGAAATCGGCATCGATCGGGATGCCGTATTTGAATCCGAAACTGAAGATATGAACCGAAACCGTGGTGGGGCCGGAGCCGAGTAACGCCTCATACAGTTTGGTAGACAGCTGATGGATGCTGAGCGACGACGTGTCGATCACCATATCCGCATGTTCCTTGAGATTGGCGAGCAACGTACGTTCTTCTAGAATGCCATCAATCAGCCGGTTGCCATGCTGGAGCGGATGCGGGCGACGGACGGACTCGTACCGTTTGATCAGCACTTCGTTGCTGGCATCGAGGAACAGGATGCGCGTCTTGACACCCAGATCATCAAGATGACTGAGCACCTCGGACAAATCGTCGAAATAGCTGCGCGAACGAACATCCACCACGGCTGCGAGCTTGTGGACCTTCGAACCGGAGGATGTCATCATATCGACCAGCGGGATCAGGAGTTTCGGGGGCATGTTGTCGACAACGTACCACCCCATGTCCTCGAGTGCATCCGCGGCATGCGTGCGTCCGGCTCCGCTCATACCGGTGATGAGCAGCACCTCGAAAGAATCGGCGGGATCCGGTCGATCGCCATTTCCCGTGGCGGCGGTCGCAGGGCTTTGTTCGCTCGTTTCAGCCATTCAGTGCCTCCAATAACGCTTCTCTCATTGCATCTTCCAGCGGGGCATCGACTTCCTCCATGACTGCCGGCTGATCCCCGTTCCAGCGTTCCGCTCCCCTGCCGGTCATCAGGCATACCTGCCCGATGGCTTGATACAGGAGCATGTCCTCGCCGCCGATGGACAGGCCGCCCGCCTGCGACCAAGCGCGGTTCAATGCGCTGGGACGTGGATCATAGGCGACGTCGAGCAAAGTGCCGTGTACCATGGCTCCGGCTTCACCCAAGGCGTCCGCAATGGGATCCGCGGCCCTCGACGGGAGCGTCGAAATCACGATATCGCAATCGGCGATCGTCTCAGGGACACGGTCGATCATGATGATGTCGACGTCGATGCCGATGCCGGACAATCTGCCGTTGTCTCGATGCTCGGCAAGTGCGACGATGTCCGCATTATGCTCTGGATGGCGTGCGGCTACGGTGATACACCGCACCACCGCTCCCTCCGGGGAAGACAACTGAGACAATGCGGCGATCGCGGACATCGCGGTGTTCCCGTTGCCGATGACCAACGCGTGCATACCATGCCTCTGGGGTCGCATATCCGCTCCTGCCGTCTGCCACGCGTGGCGGATGGCGAGGTCGATGCCGTCAACGTCCGTGTTATACAGGCGCATCAAGGGAAGGCCGTGCTCTCGCGCCGGGCCGGGGATGCCGGGCTCGTCCCAGTCGAAGACCACGGTGTTGGCGACGGCAAGCCTGCGCGCCCACATATTGGAGGGAAGCCCGTACGGCTGGATGGTGCGTTTCAACGGCATGGTGAGGCTCAGACCTCGCCAACTCGAATCAAGACCTGACAGAAACGGCCCAAGATGATCCTCGTCGATCTCGTAGCGGTGATACGACCACGTGCCGGCGAGGCCGAGCGCACGGTAAGCTGCCTGATGCAGCGTCGGAGAGAGTGAATGCCTGATCGGCTTGCCGAGCACCGCACACTGGTTGCCGGTAATCGGAGCTCCCGCGGAATCCTCGATATCCATCATGCGTGTGCCTCCCCGTGTTCTAATCGTGTCTTCATACCGCGCACCCGTTCGGTGACGACGTTTCCGGCATTGCCCATGGTAGCCGAATCACTCGTCCTTCGCGTGGAGCGCCGCGTACACGGCTTCGGCCTTGGCGTGGCCGACGCCCTTAACCTGTTCGAGCTGTTCGATACTCGCCTCGCGCATTGCCCTGACCGATCCGAACGCGTTCAGCAGACGCTTCTGGTAGGACGGCCCGATGCCCGGAATGTCGTCGAGCGCGGAACGCAAAGCCCCTTTTCTGCGTGTCTGACGATGGTAGGTGATGGCGAATCGGTGCGATTCGTCGCGCACGCGTTGCAACAGGTACATGCCTTCGGATTGGCGCGGGAGAATGATCGGATAGTCATCATCCGGGACCCACACTTCCTCGAGACGCTTCGCAAGACCGCATACGGCGACATCGTCGACCCCGCAGTCATGCAATGCCTTCGCCGCCGCCATGACCTGGGGTTTGCCGCCATCGACCACGACGAGATTCGGTTTATAGGCGAAATGACGCCGTTGGGTGTTCTGTTGGATGACTTCGTCCACGGCGGCATCCTGTACGGCGCCCTGTTTGACCGTGTGCTGAGCCAGGATCGACTGCGCGGACCCGGACACGCCGGCAGACCCCGACGTACCGGCAGCTTCTGCCGTCGTCGCCATACCTGCCGGTTCGCCGTTGCCGGTTTCGGGCCGGTCTGTGACGAGGGACGCATGCTGTTTGGACGCATGCTGTCCGGCTTGCCGGATTCTGCGCTCGTTGTCCATGCTGTCACCGGAGTCGCCAGCGATATTTCCATGGCGGAATCGTCTGGTCAGAGTCTCATACAGTGCGCTCAAGTCGTCGAGCGCGCCTTTGCCGTCATCACCGCGGATGGCGAAGCGGCGGTATTCGGATTTCTTGGCGATGGCGTCTTCGAACACCACCATCGACGCCACCTGATAGGCGCCTCCGATGGTGTTGGAGATGTCGTAGCATTCGATGCGCAGCGGTGCCTGGGGCAATCCGAGCGCGTCCGCGACGTCGTTCATCGCTTGGGTGCGGGCGCCGATATCACTGATTCTGCTCATTTTGCTACGTTGCAACGCTTGGGCGGCGTTGTCGTTGGCGCGTTCCATCAGGGTCCGTTTTTCGCCGCGACCAGGGACCCGAATCGTGACTAGCGATCCGCGTTCGCTGCTGAGCCATGCCTCGAGGTCAGCCCGTCTTGCCGGCTCGATGGGCATGAGGATTTCCCGCGGCACCGGAGCGATCGGGGCGAGCAAGTCGGCGCGGCCGGTTTGTTCCAACCGCTCGTGGCGGGTTCTTGTCGCCTGCGCCCTGGTGAGGCTGTCTGAAGCGGTGACGCTCTGGGTAGCTCCGATAGCGTCCCTGCGTTCTAGAACATTGATTGGCTGGGCGCCCTCGCCGGTACGGGAGCTTTGGACGCTACCGCGTTCATGGAGTAAATCGGCATACACCTGGACGATGAGATCGGACATCAGTTCGTCATCCCCGATATCCTCGACACGTTCGACGGTCCAGTTGCGTTCGCCGCGAATCGATCCATCTCTGACGAAGAACACGTGGACCGACGCTTCAAGCTCGTCAGAGGACAGGCCGAAGACGTCGGCGTCCACATCCTGGTCGAGAACGACGGAATTTTGCTGCATGACGGTTTGCAGCATCGCGATTTCGTCCCGCAGCCTTGCAGCGCGTTCAAAATCAAGGTCGTCGCTCGCCGTTTTCATCTCCCGGCCTAGCTGGGCGATGTATGATTTACCGACCCTTCCGGTGAGCACACCGACCAGCCGCTCGCATTGGCGGCGATGGTCGGCCTCGCTGATACGTCCGACGCAGGGTGCGGAACATTTGCCGATGGAGGCGAGCAGGCATGGCCTACCGGTGAGACGCGCCTTGTTGAACACCCCGTCCGAGCATGTGCGCACCGGGAAGGTCTTGAGCAGCCTGTCCAGGCTGTGCCGAAGATCCCACACCTTCGCGTATGGGCCAAAATACCTGGTATCGCGCCGTTTTCTGCTGCGCGTCACCCATACGCGCGGCACGCTTTCCCCCACCGAGACGGCGAGGTACGGATAGGTTTTGTCATCACGGAACACGACATTGAACCGCGGGTCGAATTCCTTGATCCATGTGTATTCGAGGGTCAGCGCCTCAAGCTCGGTGCCGACCACCGTCCATTCCAAGCTTCGTGCGGTGAGCACCATGGTCTGGGTGCGAGGATGCAGCTGGTCAAGAGGCTGGAAATAGTTCGTCAGACGGTTGCGCAGGTTCTTCGCCTTACCGACGTAAATGACCCTGCCCTCGCCGTCACGCCACTTGTATACGCCAGGTTCCGCGGGAATGTCACCGGTTTTCGGGCGGAAAAGGTCTCGTGAGTCGCCAAGCAGCGGGGCCCCGTTCGCGTTCACGCCCCGCGACGCGCCCACCTTGCCGCCAGTTGCGTCGCCTGCAGGGCCGTCCACGGTCGTGGAATCATGCCCCTGCGCAGCCTGCTCGGCCAGAATCCCCTTGGCTGTGGCACGCCAGCGATCAGGGCTGTGGCGCTCGATGATGCCCATCTGCTCGTCGGTTCCTTTCCATGGTTACCTGTCGTGTTCTGGTTCCGGTGCGTTGACGTACATGTACGTCCCGCGCCCATACCGTTCCCGGTTTCCCGGAGTTCCCTGAGGTTCAGAGCATGTCCTTGAGGAATCGGCCGGTCCAGCTGTTCGCGTTCTTTGCGACCTGTTCCGGCGTGCCCTGAGCGACGACAGTGCCGCCGCCATCGCCGCCTTCAGGACCGAGATCGATAATCCAGTCCGCCGATTTGATGACGTCGAGGTTATGCTCAATCACGATGACTGTATTGCCTTTGTCGACAAGCCCCTGCAGGACAAGGAGCAGTTTGCGTACATCTTCGAAATGCAGGCCGGTGGTCGGCTCGTCGAGAATGTAGACGGTTTTGCCGGTGGAGCGCCGCTGCAACTCGGTCGCCAGCTTGACTCGCTGCGATTCACCGCCTGACAGGGTCGTCGCCGGCTGTCCCAGACGGATATATCCCAAGCCGACCTGAGTGAGCGTATCGAGGTACCGGGAGATGGACGGATAAGCTTTGAAGAACTTTGCCGCCTCCTCGATGGGCATGTCGAGCACGTCCGCCACCGATTTACCGTTGTATTTGACTTCCAGAGTCTCGCGGTTGTACCGCTTGCCGTGGCATTCCTCGCACTGGACGTACACGTCGGGCAGGAAGTTCATCTCGATCTTCAACGTGCCGTCGCCGTGACAGGCTTCGCAACGGCCTCCTTTGACGTTGAACGAGAACCGTCCCGGCCCATAGCCTCGCACCTGGGCTTCGGGAGTCTTGGCGAAGAGCGCACGAATCTTGTCCCACACACCGGTGTACGTGGCCGGATTGGACCGTGGGGTCCTGCCGATGGGGTTCTGGTCGACATGAATGACCTTGTCACACTGTTCGATGCCCTCAATCCTGGTATGTTTTCCTGGCACGATGCGCGCGCCATTGAGTTTGTCAGCCAACACGGGGTACAGAATCGTGTTCACCAACGTGGATTTGCCCGAACCGGACACGCCAGTGACACAGGTCATGACGCCCAGCGGGAAGTTCACATTGATGTTCTTGAGGTTGTTCTCCCGAGCGCCGACAACAGTGAGCCTCCGGCCAGCGTTGGTACGTCGACGACGTTTCGGCACTTCGATCGCACGCCGCCCGGCGATGTAGTCACCTGTGATGGAGCGCGGCGCATCGATGATATGCGCAGCCGGCCCGGAGTAGACCACTTCGCCGCCGTGTTCACCCGCTCCGGGGCCGATGTCGACCAGCCAGTCCGCGGTTTCAATAGTCTCCTGGTCATGCTCGACGACAATCAGGGTATTGCCCAGATCGCGCAGATGATGAAGCGTTTCGATCAGCCGCTTGTTGTCCCGCTGGTGCAGGCCGATGGAAGGCTCATCCAACACGTACATGACCCCGACGAGTCCGGAGCCTATCTGCGTGGCGAGCCGGATGCGCTGTGCCTCGCCGCCGGACAGGGTCTTCGCAGCGCGCGACAAGGTCAGGTAGCTCAATCCGACATCGTTGAGGAACGTGAGACGTGCCCTGATCTCCTTGACCACCTCGCCGGCGATCGCGGCGGCGGAACCTTCCAGACGCAGGTTCTTTATCCATGCGAGACCGCGTTCGACCGGCATATCGCACACGTCGGCGATGGATTTGCCGTCCACCGTCACCGCCAGCACTTCCGGGCGAAGGCGTTTGCCGCCACACGCCTGGCATGGCACCTCGCGCATATAGGACTCGTAATATTGCTTCATCTGGTCGGAATCCGTCTCGTCATGGCGGCGCATCAGCGTACGCACGACACCTTCGAATCCCGTTGAATATTCGCGCAGACGGCCCCAGCGGTTACGGTACGAGACCTTGACCTTGAAATCATGGCCGTACATGATTGCATGACGGACGTCTTCAGGCAGGTCCTGCCATGGCGTATCGAGATCGAATCCCATCTCCTCGCCGAGGCCTTCCAACACATGCCGGTAATAATCACCGGTACCCTTGGTCAGCCCCCATGGCTCGATAGCGCCTTCGTTGAGGGTCTTCGACGGGTCGGGAATCACCAGTTCAGGGTCGATTTCCAGGTTGTACCCGATGCCGGTGCATGCGGGGCATGCGCCGTACGGGGCGTTGAATGAGAAGGTGCGCGGTTCGATTTCGTCAAGCTCAAGCTGATGGCCGTTCGGGCACGCCCGCTTTTCCGAGAACGGACGCCGACGGTTCGGGTCGTGTTCGTCGAGATCGACGAAATCCGCGACGACCAGGCCTTTGGACAGTTTCAGCGCCGTCTCGATGGAATCGGTGAGCCGTTGGCGGATGCCGTCCTTGATGACTAGACGGTCGACGACCACTTCAATGGTGTGTTTCTTCTGCTTGGCAAGTTTGATGTCGTCGGACAGTTGCCGCATGTCGCCGTCGATCAAAGCGCGGGCGTACCCGTCGGAGCGCAGGAGTTCAAGCAGATCCACGAATTCACCTTTGCGGCCTCTGACCACGGGGGCGAGAATCTGGAAACGGGTGCGCTCCGGCATGGCGAGCAAGGAGTCAACCATCTGCTGCGGGGTCTGCGCGCTCACCGGTTCGCCGCACACCGGGCAATGGGGCTCTCCGGTACGCGCGAACAGCAATCGCAAATAGTCGTAGATTTCGGTGATGGTGCCGACCGTCGATCTGGGGTTGCGGTTCGTGGTTTTCTGGTCAATCGACACCGCAGGGCTCAAACCTTCGATGAAATCGACATTCGGCTTGTCCATTCTCCCCAGAAATTGCCGCGCGTAGGCGCTTAGGGATTCGACATATCGGCGTTGTCCTTCGGCGAACAGCGTGTCGAACGCCAGCGACGATTTTCCCGACCCGGACAATCCGGTGAACACCACCATGCGATTGCGTGGCACTGACAGATCGACGTTCTTGAGGTTGTGTTCGCGAGCGCCTTGGATGGTGATTTTCAGATCGTTGGGGATGTGGCTGATATCGGCGACGAGGGAGCCGTCATGCTCCCGCAATGGCGCTTTTGCGAGCTCCCGCTGCAGGAACGAATCACTGTCGAGGATATGCTCGGTCGCGGTGGTGCGATGCTGGTGCTGCGCCTGTTGTGCTGTGCTCACGTCTTGCCTCCGATACGTCTGGTGCTGGGTTCTAGGATACAGGCAAGCACGACGAAATTCGAACAGATGTTCGATATTGGGTTGAACCGCGGGAGAGTGCCGCGCGTGTCGCGCCATGACATGCCCGGCACGTCGGCGCCCCATGGGTAAGATAACCCGTTGGACTTTGACCCGGATGATGAAAGAAACGGCAGGTTGGCATGGCTATCGAGGCAAAGGGACTGGAGATTCAGATCGGTGCGCGTACATTGCTGCATCCCACTGATTTCCATGTCGTCAAAGGCGACAAGATCGGTCTTGTCGGCCGAAACGGCGCAGGCAAAACGACACTGACGCGCGTGATCACCGGTGATATGCTCCCCGCCGCGGGTTCTGTTCGCATTTCCGGCAAGCTTGGGTATCTTCCCCAGGACACGCATGCCGCCGACCCTACGCAGACTGCGTTGGACAGGATGATGAGCGCACGTGATATCGCGACGATCATTTCGCGTTTGCGCAAGGCGGAAAAGGATATGACCGATCCTGACCCTGATGTGATGACCAAGGCGATGAACCGGTATGACAAGGCCATGCAGGATTTTGAGAAGGCAGGCGGGTATGCCGCCCAGTCCGAGGCGATCTCGATGGCCGATAGCCTGGGTCTGCCGCAAGAGGTGATGCAGCAGCAGCTGGGCACATTGTCCGGTGGCCAGCGGCGGCGCATCGAGCTGGCGCGCATCTTGTTCTCCGACGCCGACACGTTGATTCTCGACGAGCCGACAAACCATTTGGATGCTGATTCGATTGAGTGGCTGCGTGGCTATCTCAAGCGTTTCGAAGGCGGTTTCTTGGTGATCTCCCACTCCACGGAACTGTTGGATGAGGTTGTGAACAAGGTGTGGCATTTGGACGCCCAGCTTGGCCAGATCGACATGTATTCGCTGGGCTGGAAGGCCTATCTGCACCAGCGTGTGGTCGACGAGGAGCGCCGCCGCCGTGAACGCGAGGTCGCGGAGAAGAAGGCGGAACGCCTGATGAAGCAAGGCATCCGGCTGCATGCGAAGGCTACGAAGGCGGTCGCCGCCCAGAATATGATGCGCCGCGCCGAACGGTTGCTCGCAGAGACAAGCGAGGCGGAGAAGAAGGAGAAAGTCGCCGACATCCGCTTCCCGGAACCGGCGCCTTGCGGCCGTACCCCGATTATGGCGAAGGATATTTCCAAGGCCTTCGGATCCAATATCGTGTTCGCGGGTATCAATCTGGCAATCGACAAGGGTTCACGCGTCGTGATTCTTGGCTATAACGGAGCCGGCAAGACGACGACGTTGCGGATCCTGGCCGGCGAGGAGCAGCCGGATACCGGCGAAGTGGTGTATGGGCACGGTTGCAAGATCGGGTATTTCGCTCAGGAGCACGACACGCTTGATATGGATGCGACGGTGTTGGAGAATCTCCAGCATGTGGCTCCCGAGCTTGACGACACGCATACGCGTTCGATTCTGGGCAGTTTCCTCTTCTCCGGTGATGACGTGATGAAGCCGACGAAAGTGCTCTCCGGCGGCGAGAAAACCCGATTGGCGCTCGCCACGCTGGTCACGTCCCGTGCGAACGTGTTGCTGTTGGATGAGCCGACCAACAACCTCGACCCCGTCTCCCGCGACGAAATCCTCAAGGCGATTGCGAAATACGAGGGGGCGATCGTACTGGTCACCCACGATGAAGGGGCCGTCGAGGCGTTGAACCCGGAACGTGTCCTGCTCATGCCCGACGGCGACGAGGACCTGTGGAACGACGGGTATTTAGAGCTCGTCGCCGAAGAATAACCGTGGCACTGGGCCAACGGAGCCCTGTCCTATGGGTCTGCGGCTACAGCGTTGCGGACCCATAGCCGCAACCGGTGCTATCGCAGTTCGGAGGTCATCCATCCGCCGAGCATCTGTCCGACGCGTTCCGCCATGCACCGGTACCCGTATGCGCTGGGGTGGAAATGGTCGTGCGCGTAGAAATCGTCTCGATCGGCGTGCACATCCTCGTGGGTCATGTCAAGGAACCTGACGCCATGCTGTTCGCAGATCTCACGGCTGGTCTGCGTCTGCTCGTCGGTCATGTCCGCGATTACGTGACGCAATGACCGCCCCAGCGAAGGACTGCAGTACAGCTGGGCGGCGCTGAACACGACCACATGGTCGGCGCGCCCCTTGGCCAGGTCAATCGACGCTGACAGGTCATCACGCCACTGGGCGATGGTCCTGCGTGCCATCAAATCGTTCGAACCAGCGCACAACACCATGAGATCGGCATGGTGATCGACCTGCGGGAGCAGACGGTACCGAACGCGGCGCATCGTGGCGCCAAGCTTGCCGACGGCACGCCAGTCAACCGGCCTGTCGAGCATATCAGAGAACACCGATGCCATGGCGGGGGTGAATCCCTCGGACTGGTTCTCGACCCCGCAGCCGGCGATCATCGAATCGCCCACGGCGACGAACGACAACGCGTCACCGGGATCATCGGCGTTGACGACACCGTGCCGCTCCCCCCGCGGCTCAGGATCAAGATGGATTGTATGCTGCGCCCATAACGCTTCAGCAGCCGCCACTACGTTCATACCCACGCTCCCTAGTCTCCTCCCGGCTGTTCGCCGATTCGCTCATCCCCACCACTGTACCGCCCTAGGGGAGACGAACACCTTAAGCCGGGTTTTCTTCTTGCTGTATGCAGCTGCGAACAAGGGAACGGGTGGAGCATGATTCACCCGGAAAGGGACTACAGTTGGAAGAGCAGTCCTGATGCCGTGTGCAGCGGGCCTGGACGCCAATGATAGGAAAGGGGCCATGCCATGGGTGAGAGCATCGATCATGAACGCCTGCAAATGCTTAGATTCAACGCATATGCCGCGGACACGGTACGTGAACTGGAGCGGCCGCTGTTGGATGACGGCGTCCCACTGATGCGTATGGCTGCGGCAGCCGCCGCACATGAGGCCAAACGCATGCTCGGCGCCCAAGGCGTAGCGCTCGAGGATGCCAATGTGGTCGTACTCGCCGGAGCCGGCGACAACGGAGGCGACGGCTTGTTCGCCGCGGCGCAACTTGCCGGAGAGGACGCCCGGGTCACAGTGGTCGCCGTCGGACGGGGCCTGCATGACGCCGGTTTCGCAGCGTTCGCGCATAGTGGCGGACGTGTGCTGGTCCTTGACCCGGAAGCCGAGATCCCCGGTTGCGTCACCGGTTTCTCCGCCGGCGAAGCCGGTGAGCGTCTCCGCGTAGCCGTCGATCTGGTCAATCAGGCGGATCTTGTCATGGATGCGATGACGGGGATAGGGGTTTCCGGCGCATTGCACGGCATCGCGGCGACATTGACGTCGGCGTTATTGGATTCGTGGGGTATCGACGGGCGGGCTGGTTCCGAGACGATCCAAGACCATCCGGGCGAACGGCCGCTGGTATTGGCGGTGGACACGCCTTCGGGTATCGGCGTGGACGATGGTACACTCCCCGGTCCGTACCTTACTGCTGACCGGACCGTGATGTTCGGCGCCCTCAAGCCGTGCGCCATGCTGCCTCCCGCAGCGTACGCCTGTGGCAAAGTCACACTCGTCGATTTCGGGTTCGATATCGACGAAGCCGAACCCGCCTCGGAAATGATGGACGCCGACCTCGCTTCCTCCGCGATTCTCGTGCCGTCCGTACATGACATGAAATACACGCGCGGAGTCGTCGGGCTGGTCACCGGGTCGACGCGATATCCGGGGGCTGCGGTTCTGGGGACCAACGCAGCCGCAAGATCAGGCATCGGCATGGTACGCTATCTCGGCCCGCAACGCGCCCAGGATCTCGTGTTGCAGGCGCTGCCGGAAGCGGTCATCGGCAAAGGGCATGTGAACGCCTGGGTCGTCGGTTCGGGCGTCCCCGCGTCCACGGACACAGCAGACGGTGACGATATCCAACGTGAGACGATAACACGACTGCTGGCACATTATGCGCTCGTCGACGAGTCCGGAACCAACGACGACGGTGGCGATGCGGCAGCGCAGGGCACCCATCCTGACGCGATGCCGCCCATTGTCGTGGACGCCGGCGCGCTCGACCTGCTGCCCGCCCGGGTTCCCGGCAATGTGGTGATTACCCCGCACGCCGGGGAGTTGGCGGGTTTGTTGACCAGACTCGATACCATAAACGGGCCGGTTACAGCCGACCAGGTGATGTCAGCGCCCGTCCGGTATGCACAGCTCGCCCATGAGGATACCGGCGCAACGGTTGTACTCAAAGGCGCGATCAGCGTCATCGCCGGAACCGACCCGTACGACAACGACCGCACGCGGATTCTCCTGTGCGGACGCGCCCCCGCATGGCTGGGCACGGCCGGCGCGGGAGACGTACTTGCCGGCATGATCGGGGCGTTACTATCCCAGTCCGATGTGTCCGGATCACCCGATGACGCCCCAGCGGTGGCCGACACCGTCGCCGCGGCCGTGTATCTGCACGGTCTGTCGGCCGCCATCGCCTCGCACGCGACGCAATGCGGGTGGCGCGCGCCCGAAATCTACGGTGCCGGCGAGCGAAATACCGGGTATGTTGCCGGCGAGCCGATTATCGCAAGCGATGTGATACGCGCCATTCCGCAGGCCATCGCCAAGCTCATCGGGTGAAACCCGCGAACGTCAGGTTCCCCATTCCCAGCGACGGTACAGGTACAATGAAGCCATGACGTGGTCGTATGCGTCAGCAGTAGGAGAATGGTAGAAGAGTTTGTGCGCTTCACGGAGGAAGGACATATCATGATCGGTTCCCAGCATGGCAATGGTTCCAACGGTTTGTCGTCCCGTACCGGTTCATCACGGCGGTCCGGGGCTCATTCCCCGGCTCGGGCGTGGGCGGTGATCGCATTGAGTGCGGCGGTGATGGCCGGCTCCCTGTGCGCGTGTGGCTCGACATCCGGAACGAATGCCAGCCCGTCCGCCTCGGCATCGTCCCC
Source organism: Bifidobacterium sp. LCP19S3_E9 (assembly GCF_052121135.1). NCBI lineage: Bacteria > Bacillati > Actinomycetota > Actinomycetes > Bifidobacteriales > Bifidobacteriaceae > Bifidobacterium > Bifidobacterium sp. LCP19S3_E9. Next base: position 217,160 of record NZ_JBQKEV010000002.1, read on the forward strand.
CGCAGCTTCGCAATCCCCCTCCTCCACCGCGTCGGCATCCTCACCGTCCGCCTCGGCATCGGTCTCCTCTTCCGCCGCCGCTACCGGCGCATGCACCACGAAGGAACTGACCGCGAAGCTGACGCAAGGCGCGGGTGGGGGCGCGGGAAGCTCCTACCCGTATCTGGTGTTGACCAATTCCGGTTCGCAAACCTGCACGTTGCGTGGATATCCGGGCGTTTCTCTACGTCACGGTGACACGCAAATCGGCGCTGCAGCGAAGCGCGACAGCACAGTCACTGCCTCCACGATCACACTCAAGCCGGGGCAATCCGCGCACAGCGCCCTGCGCATCGTGAACGCTGAGAATTTCGATGCCGCGGATTGCACACCAACAGCTGCTGACACGATGCTCATCTACCCTCCGGACCAGACGGACGCCCTCAGCATCGATGCCACCGGTCTCACCGGATGCGCGGACAAAAACACCCAGATCCTGTACGTTCAGGTATTCCAACCCGGCGAAGAGTGAGCCACGCCCTGTTTGCGATACGTTCCCGAGATGTTCATATCCCCGATACGCCGGTCTACGCAAGTCCGGGGGCCGTTGCCGCTAGACTGTGGTGCGGGCTTCGTCGCTGGCGGAGCTGACTGATAAATGACGCGCGCGTCGGTAACCATCGCCGAGGCTCATAGGAAGGGACAGCATGACGACACTGGCAACGCAGACGGCAGGACCGCAGGACGGCACGAAGCACGCAGAGCCCACGGAACATGAAGCTGCGGCGATCAGCGATATCGTGTTCGATTTCTGCGGCGTGCTCATCGACTGGCAGTGTGCTGCTGCGTTGCGCGGCCGCTACCCCGATACCTTGGTGGATCGTATTTGCGCGCCGGACGACCCGTATGGCTTCTTCGATTATGAGGACCGTATGGACCACGGTGAGGCACTCGCGGATATCCTCCCGGATGTCAGGCGCGACCACGGGGATGACATCGCCGATATCTTTGCCGACTACATCGCCCGCTACGACGATTCCCTGACGCGGATCATCCCGGGCACGGAATCGCTCCTCAAGGATTTGAAGGACGCCGGATACGGCGTGTGGGGGTTGACGAACTGGTCGTATGAGACCTTCCACTTCGCGTTCGACAAGTTCCCACAGCTCAAGGAGCTGCTCGACGGGACCGTGGTGTCGGGCGTGGAGAAGCAGTTCAAGCCGAACGCGGGCTTCTACCGTCTGGCTTTGGGCCGTTTCGGCATCGCCGACCCCGCATCCAGCGTGTTCTTCGACGACACGCCGCGCAATGTCGAGGGGGCGAAATCCGTGGGCATGCATGCGTTCCTGTTCGATGACGCAACGCACGCCAGACGCGAGCTGCAATCGTTGGGCGTGCGGATCTGATCCGGTGTTGAGGGTCCCACCAGCATGTGGATATAACCACCCGATTCTTGACATCTTCGTGATATAAAATCCTCTTATGACTCTCTTGCAACTCAAGTACATCGTCAAAATCGTCGAATGTGGTTCGATGAACGAGGCCTCCCACGAGCTGTATGTCTCGCAACCGGCCTTGAGTTCGTCGGTCAAGGAACTGGAGCACGAGCTGGGCATCGAGATCTTCACCCGATCCTCCCAGGGCATCGCGCTGACCGTGGACGGCGCGGAATTCCTCACCTATGCGCGTCAGGTGCTCGATCAGGCCTCACTGCTCGAGGAACGCTACAAGAATGCGAAGCCACGCAAGCAGCTGTGCAGCGTCTCGACCCAGCATTACATGTTCGCTGTCGAAGCGTTCGTCGAAATGATCAACTCAATCAACTCCGACGAATACGAGTTCACCATCCGCGAGACGCGCACCAAGGACATCATCAACCAGGTCGCCAACATGCAGTCCGAAATCGGCATCTTGTATCTGTCCGATTTCAACAAAAACGTGATCAACAAGCTGCTGCGTGAGAAGCATCTCGTGTTCCACCCGCTGTTCCGTGCGAACCTGCATGTGTTCATCTCGCGAGACAATCCGCTGGCCGGCAAGAAAAAAGTCACGATGGAAGACCTCAAGCCCTTCCCGTTCATCCAGTATGAACAAGGCTCCGAGGGCAGCTTCTATTTCGCCGAGGAAGCGGTGTGGCCGGAGTACTCCCCCAAGCAAATCAACGTGACCGACCGTGCGACGATTCTCAACTTCATCATCGGCCTCAACGGCTACACCGTGTGCACGGGCATCGACAACGGCGACCTCAACAATGAGAAGATCGTCACCGTGCCGCTGGACACGGACGAGACGATGCTGCTTGGCTGGATCACCAACGAGCGTGCGAAACTCTCGACCGCCGCGCAGACCTATCTGGACAAGCTGCGCACGGTGATCGCCTCCCACGGGTACAAGCTCATCGACTAATCCCGCAAGGTGCAAGACGTCGCTCGACGCTCACCGGATGTGAGGACGTCGCATACCGACACGAACGCAATAACGATAAGGCCGGCCGGGAACCCCATACGGTGGTTCCCGGCCGGCCGTTGTCCGCAGTGACGTGCGAATCGCATCATGCGGTTGTCACGCGCCATACGTGTCGAGATACTCCTTGGCACGCGTCTTGATGTCCTCGTCGAGCAGCGGCAGGCCATCATCGCCGGTCATATGCGACGCCGCATCGAAAATCTCACGCACGTTCGCGATGGAAACGACCGGGAAGCCGAACTCCTGTTGTACGGCGGCGACGGCGGATATATTGCTGTCCCGCGTTTTCTCCATGCGATCGACCGACAACACCAGTCCGACAATCTGCACGTCGGCCGCCTCGCGCAGCTTGGGCACGACCTCGCGCACGGCAGTTCCCGCGGTCATCACGTCGTCAACAAGCAGCACTTTCATGCCGTCACGCAGCTGGGTTCCGACGAACATGCCGCCGTCACCGTGATCCTTGCGCTCCTTGCGGTCGAAGGTGTAGCCGACGCCCATATCGTATTGCGCGGTCAAGGCGATCGCCGTGGAAACCGCCAGCGGGATGCCCTTGTACGCTGGCCCGAACACGGTATCGATATCCCCAGGCAGGGTTCCGTCCGCAATTGCGGCGTTGATCTTCTCAGCGTAGAACGAGCCAAGCAAAGCAATTTTGCGACCGGTGTCGAAGGCTCCCGCGTTGATGAAATACGGTGAGCGACGGCCTGACTTCAAAGTGAAATCTCCGAACTTCAATGCCTGCGATTGCAAGAGGAACGAGGTGAATCTCCGGTCGAGCGGCACTTTCTGCTCAGTCATAGGTCAGAGGGTCCTTTCTCTATTCAGCCGCACTCCAGGGCACGGCCGATGCCTGCACTGGGTGCAGACGGTTTCCGGAACATCAGGGTACCGCAAGGGGGTTGACCGTCACCGCCAAGTCTGGCCTGCGGCGAGTTTCGCGGCAAGCTCGGGCCGGGAGTCCAGCAGGTCGTCCAATTCGCGGGCCACACGCATCGGAGCAGTCGGCTCATACAACGCCACAGCACCGACCTCGACGGCGTTTGCCCCGGCATACAGGTATTCCAAGGCTTTTTCACCGGAATCGATGCCGCCGATGCCGATGATCGGAATATCGGGCAACGCCTGGCGCACACGCCATACGAAGCTCAGGCCGATCGGGAGAATCGCCGGCCCGGACACGCCACCCGTGCGGTTCGCGAGAATCGGCTCGCCCGTGCGGATGTCGATACGCATGCCGACCAGCGTGTTGATCATGCTCAACGCGTCGGCACCGCCGTCCACCGCGGCTTTCGCGATCGGGACGATATCCGTCACATTCGGGGTGAGTTTCACGATCAAAGGCTTCGAGGTGATATGACGCAAGCGGGTGATCAGCCGGTTGAGTGCTACCGGGTCGGTGCCCACGCTCATGCCGCCGTGGGTGACATTCGGGCAGCTCACGTTGATTTCCAGCATATCCGCAGGGCAATCGGCAAGTTTGGCGACCACTTCGGCGTAGTCGTCATCGCAATGGCCGGCCACATTGGTGATAACCGTCGCGCCTTCCTTCTTGAGCTTGGGCAGCTCATCGACGAGATAATGGTCGACACCCGGGTTCTGCAAGCCGACCGAATTGACCGTGCCCGCCGGGGTTTCGGCCGTACGCGGCCCGGGATTGCCTTCCCATGGGACCGGGGAAACGCCCTTGGTGGTCACCGCGCCCATCTGGCTGACATCGTAGAACCAGTGGCACGCGTCATACTGGAACGTGCCTGAGGCGGTGCCCACCGGGTTCTTCCACTCGACGCCGGCGACGACGGTGCTGTGTTTCCATTCGTGCGGTTCGTAAACGTTGATCTGCTTGTCCATCTGCTGCTCCTGCATCGTGCCTTGACCTCTACTTGTCCCATCCGAGTTGTTCCGGGGTGAATACCGGGCCGGCGACGCACACTTTCTGCCGTCCCTCCGCCGTGTCGACGACGCACACGTAGCAGGTGCCGTACCCGCAGCCCATACGCGCCTCGAGGCTCAACTGGCATGGGATATCGCGCGCGACCGCCCAGGAGGCGACGGCACGCATCATCGGCATCGGGCCACAGGACAGGATGACCGGGGGCAGTTCCCCGTTGACCAGCGAATCCTCGATCGAATCAAGCAGATCGACGACATTGCCTTGCGCGTTGGTGATGCTTTCCACACGTTCCGCGTATTTTGCCACCAGTTCGTCGGCGAAGCGTTCGTCACGATACCCGAACGCGGCGGTCGCGGTCGCGTCATCACGCAACGCGAGCTTCTGGGCGGCATACAGCAGCGGTGGCACACCGAGACCACCAGCCACCAGCACATAGTTCGCGGCGGCTTTCATGTCGAATCCGCGCCCCAAGGGGCCCATGACATCGACGGTATCGCCTGCTGCCAGTCGGGAGAACTCCTCGGTGCCTTTGCCGACGACCGCGAAGATCAGGCTCACGTCATCGCCCTCGACTTCGCTGACGCCGAACGGCCGTGGCATCAGGCGCGTGGGATCCGCGGAATACAGATCCACGAACTGGGCCGGCTTGGCATGTCCCGCGATGTAGCTGTCGCGGAAGGTAAGTCGATAAATGCCGTCGGACAATCTGCGGTTATCCACCACCGGTACGGTGCGCCTGCCGGGGAAGCGTCCTGCACGGGATGCTTCGGCGGTCACGTCGAAGGTTGGGATAAACGTTGCTTTGGGCATTGCCTCTCCTTTGGGCTGTTGGGCTTGGTAGCTGTGGGTGGCTGAACCTGTGCGGCTGAACGTGCGAGGCGTCCGCCGACGGGTGCATTCTATTGCTTCGGCGTTTCGCCGTGTTACGCGGTGTGTCAGGCGAGCGTGGCCTCCAGGTCGTCCCGCATGGCGATTGCCGCGTCCCGGGCGCTGGTGGCGACCAGGGCGAGCGCATCGTCAGCGGACATGCTCTCGTCGTATCCGCCGTTCTTGCGCCATGCGCCGATGATGCCGCGCGACGAGTTGACGATCGCCCCGGAGCCGTCGGCATCGAACATGCCGGCGACATCCTGCGCGGTGCCGCCTTGCGCCCCGTAGCCGGGGATTAGGAAGAAGGTATGTGGCATGCGTTCGCGCAACTGTTTGCCTTGCTCGGGGTGGGTTGCCCCGACGACCGCGCCGACACGCGTGTATCCGGATGCACCAAGCGTTTCGGCGCCCCACTGCTCGACGAGGTCGGCGACACGCTCGTACAGGCGTGTCCCGTCGGCGAGCTCGAGCTCTTGGATTTCCTTGCTGGACGGGTTGGAGGTGCGTACCAGCACGAACAGGTCCTTGTCGGCTGCCTTGGCCGCGTCCACGAACGGGATGATGCCGTCCGTGCCCAGATACGGGTTGACGGTAACGGCGTCCTCGTGCCACAGGTCAAGAGCATCGCCGTCCTGCGCGTTGAGCCCGCCGAGATGCCGCGCGTAGGCGGCGGCCGTCGAGCCGATATCGCCGCGCTTGATATCCCCGAGTACGTACAGGCCTTGGGATTGCGCGTATTCGCAGGTCATCTCATAGGTGTCGATGCCGGCGGGCCCCAAGGCCTCATACATCGCGATTTGCGGTTTGACGGCAGGCACAATGCCCGCGATTGCGTCAATAATCGCGCGGTTGAACTCGAAATACGCGACCGCACGCTGCATGGCGGGGATTTCAGCCGGGTCATCGACTTGGTCGGCGACTTCCTCGTGGAAGGAGTCGATGAGCTGCGCCGGCACTACCTGGTCGGTCGGGTCGAGCCCGACGACGCTTGGATTGTGCGTCGTATTGATCGCTTCGATGAGCTTGTCCATGTGCCTTCTTTCAGAACGCTGTGAGCATGTGGCTTGGGTATTGCGACGGTTCCCGGTTCATGCTCCGATACGGGAGAACACCAGCCGCGAGCCGATGATAGTGGCGAGCGGCAGGCCGGTGACCTGCCAGCCGTCGAACGGTGTGTTGCGCGCCTTGGAATGGAAGCGGTTCTTGTCCACGGTCCAGTGTCGGGAGGTGTCGAGAATCGTCAGATCCACGGTTTCGGGGTGCTCCACCGCAGCAAGGTCCAAGGTGCGTTTGGTCGCGCATCGCGAGGAGGTATTCAGCAGTCCGGCCACGTCGGTCGGCGTATGCCCCATGAGGTGCTCCGGAGCCACGGACATGAGTTCGATGAGCCGCTGCTCGGAGATGTAGCCGCCGTCCACCAGCACCCGATGGCATACGCCGTACGCGCATTCAAGGCCGATGATGCCGTTCGGGGCCTGTTCAAGGCCCGCGGCCTTCTCATCTTGCGCGTGCGGGGCGTGGTCGGTGGCGATCAGGTCAACCGTTCCGTCCGCAATCGCCGTGACGGTGGCCCTGCGGTCTGCTTCGGAACGAAGTGGAGGGTTCATTTTCGCCATGACGCCGTAGGTGAGAATCGCCTCGTCGTTCAATGCAAGATAATGCGGTGCGGTCTCGCAGGTAATGGGCAGGCCTTCCGCCTTGGCTGCGCGAATCGCCTCGAACGACCCGGCGGTGCTCACATGCTGGAAATGCACGTGCACGCCGGTGCGCCGCGAAGCCTCGATATCACGGGTGACGATGCGCAGCTCGGTGTCCTCGGGGATGCCGGGCACGCCAAGCTTGCGGCTGACCGGGCCCTCGTTGATGATGCCGCTGTCATGGTGTTCGCAATGCTCGATGAGATACAGCCCAGTGGCTTTCGCATTGGCGAGCACCTGGTCGAGAATCGCGTCCGGGACGGCCGCGCCGTCATCGCTGATTGCGGTGACCGGATGCGTCAACTGGTATTGGTCTTTTGTATCATCGCCGACACCGGGCAGGTGCGCGCGCCAATCCTCGGGGTCGGTGGCCTGCGCTCCGGCACGATCCACGGAAGCGCATACGCACAGGTCGTAGCGTGCGGGCAGCGTGCCGTCATGGGTCGCGTCGTAATGCTGGAGATAGTCGATGGTGTCTCGGGCGCCGGCGGCGAGTACATCGTCGGCACCGGGTGCCCCCGGTCGTGCCGGTTTGCCGTCCATCGCAGACAACGTGTTCGGCATGATAAGCACCCGCGTATAGCCGCCTGAGGCCGCCGCAGCACACCCGGAACGCATGGATTCCTTGTAGATCTGCCCCGGATCGCGGAAGTGAACGTGCGGGTCGGCGAATCCCGGTGCCACGGTCAGCCCGGAGGCGTCGAACTCGCCGTCAGACACGGCTCCCGGCTCGTCGAAGTAGCGCTGGGCATCCGTGCCGGGGATCACGAGGTCGATCCTCTCCCCCGTGTCCCAGACGCGGATGTCATGCAGCGTGAGCATACTCATCGTTCCTTTCCTCGACGCTCGCGGCGCGGCTCAGAGCTTGGCTTCCTCGTCGCAATAGTCGCAACGGTATTCCTGGCGTTCCGAGTGCACCAGATGGAACATCTGGTCGATTCCGCGTTCCGTGGTGGTCACGCACCGCGGATTCTTGCATTTGATGACGTTGACCATGTGTTCAGGCAGATTCGGCCTCTCCTTACGCACGATCTTGCCGCCGCGCACGATGTCGATTGTCGCCTGGCGTGCAATGAAGCCAAGCACGTCGAGGTTCAAATCCCCCGCGTCCTCGATCTTGATGATGTCCTTCGAACCGTACTGGCGGCTGTCCGTATTCATGATGAGCGCGAGCTTCGTGCTGGTCGGGTCGATCTTCAGGTACTGCAATACCTTCAGCGCGGTGCCCGCAGGCACGTGGTCGATGATGATGCCGTTGCGGATGCTGGTGACTTCCATCAGGCGTGGACCTCCTCGTTCTTCCATTCCTCATATCCGGGCAGCGTGTCGCCGACGACCGAGCTTTCCAACGCCATGCGCATGAGCATGCCGTTGTGCACCTGTTCGAAGTAGGCGGCGCGCGGGTCATGGTCGACGTCCACGGAGATTTCGTTGACGCGCGGCAGCGGGTGAAGCACGGCCATGTCCGGCTTGGCGCGCTGGAGTTTCGCTTCGTCAAGAATGTAGGTGTCGCGCAGACGCAGGTAGTCGTCCTCGTTGAAGAAGCGTTCCTTCTGCACGCGGGTCATGTACAGCACGTCAAGGTCGCCGATCACGGCGGCGAGGTCGCGCACTTCGGTGTAGGTGCATGAGGGGGCGCGTTTGATGCGGTCGATCACATACCGGGGCATCTTGAGCTCGTCGGGGCTGATGAGCACGAAGTTCACGTTGCCGAACCGGCACAGGGTCTCGACCAGTGAATGCACGGTACGGCCGAACGTCAGATCGCCGCACAGGCCGATGGTCAGGCCGGTGATTCTGCCGTAGCGTGATGTGATGGTTGCCAGGTCGGCGAGCGTCTGGGTGGGGTGCATGTGGCCGCCGTCGCCCGCGTTGATCACGGGAATGCCGAAGTCCTTGGCCGCACGGGCCGCTACGAGCGCGGCACCTTCCTTGGGGTGGCGCATCGCGATGACGTCGACGAGGTTGGACACGGTTTTGACGGTGTCGGCGATGGATTCGCCCTTGGTCACGGAGGACAATTGGGCACCGGCGAAACCGATCACATGGCCGCCGAGCCGGAGCATCGCCGTTTCGAAGCTCAGACGCGTGCGCGTACTGGGCTCATAAAAAAGGGTGGCCAGCACCCTGCCATCGCAGGTATGCGCCACCTCATGACGATGCGTTTCGATGTACTGCGCTTTATGGAGCAAATCGACAATCTGGGATGTCGTCAAATCGTCAAGCGTGACCACGCTTTTGCCGACCATGGACGATTCGACTTCTTGGGGAACGCCGTTTGCCGGCAACTGAATGCTGTGTTCGGACAAGGCTCACCTTCCTGTTGAGAGGTGGCCACCTTATGTGACCTAGCCAACTGTAGGACGATTCAGGGACATGCCGGCTGCTTGCGGCCAAGCTCGCGGCACACTCGCGTTCGGCGCGGGTTGTCCCGGCGCCACGGAGTCACCGCGGGTTCGCCGGGACCGGTCGTGTCAGCTTGTCCCAAGCCTGCCAGGAGCTTACTGCTGCCCGTAGAACAGACGTTCCACGACCCCACGGCATTGGCGCATCAAGGCGAGGATGTCGTTTTCGAATTGCTGCCCGCGATTGGCCCCGTACCCGAGATATACGGCCATTCCGCCGAGCGAATCGAGGTCGTCAGGCAGGATGTCCGCGCGCGAGGCACGTCCGGACCACAGGTAGTTGCCGTTGCGGGCCGCGGTGCAGATCCGCCATGCGCGACGCAGCGTGTCCGCGTCCTTGTGTCCAAGCATGTCTTGGGTTTCGAGCGCGTCAAGCGCATCCATCGTGGACCCGGTGCGCAACTCGGGACAGGTGCCGGCATGCTCCAATTGCAGCAGCTGCACGGTCCATTCCACGTCGGACAATCCGCCCTTACCGAGTTTGAGATGCCGGTCGCGGCGCACGCCCCTGGGCAGCCGTTCAGCTTCCATACGGGCTTTGAGCTTGCGGATTTCACCGATCTGCTGCCCGTTGAGCGGTGCCGTCGGATAGCGCAGCGGATTGGCGATATTGTCAAGGAAATCATGGGCGAGCGTGCCGTCCCCCGCCGCATACCGCGCACGGATCAGCGCCTGGCTCTCCCAGGTGCTCGCCCAGGACCCGTAGTATTCCTCGCATGAGGCGTACGAGCGGATGAGCGGGCCGTTCTTGCCTTCCGGCCGCAAGTCGAGGTCAAGGTCGATGCGTGGCTCCAATGTGGACGGGCCTTGCAGCAGGGAACGTACATCGTCGGTGACCTGTCTCGCATATGAACCGGCGAGCGCCTCGTCCGGCGTTCCCTGTCCGGTGTCTCCCGTGCCGTTGGCTCGGTAGATGAGAATCGCGTCGGCGTCGGAGCTGAAGTTGATTTCCCTGCCGCCGTAGCGTCCCATGCCGATGACGGCGATATCTGCCGGATATGCGTCCAGACCCATCATGGCACAGCGGTGTTCCAACGCCCAGCGCAAGGCCGCATCGATGATTGCGTCATACACGTCGGTCATGCCGGTGAGGGTGGTGTCCTCGTCGATGACGCCGCTCATCCAGCCCAGTCCGATGCGTTCGATCTCGTGCCGTCTCATGGCGCGCAACAACGTGGCTGCGTCTTTGAGACTCGACCGGTTGCGGGCGATGATGCCGTCGCATTGCACGTCGAGGCTGGCTCGGGTGCGCGGCCTGAGTTCGTCATCGTCGCCCAGCCAGGTCACGGATTCGACCGAACGGTTGAGCGCGTCGCCCAAGAAACGCGAGTTGGACAGGATGTGGCACAGCCGTTGCGCTGCGGATTGGGAGTCGCGCAGGAAGCCGAGATAGTCGCTGTCTTCGCCGAAATGCTCTTCCAATCGTCTCCAGTTGAGCAGACCCATATCCGGGTTCTGCCCTTGCCCGAGCCACTGGAGGACGGCAGGCAGGAGGATGCGGTTGATGCGCGCGGCACGTGACAGGCCGTCGGTCAACGCCTTGACGTGGCGCATGGCGGCGTCGGGGTCGGCAAAACCGATGGATTCGAACCGTTCGCGGGTCGCTTGGTCAGACAGGGTGATCTGGTCGTCGTCCATGCGCGCGCTGATCGGCAGCATCGGTCGGTAATAGATGTCTAGGTGCAGACGCCTGACTTCACGCCGCGTCTCGTCGTAGCGTTCGACGAGCTCCTCGGGGTGCAGGCCGAAGGTACGCGCGAGCCGGCGGAGTTCCTCATTGTGACTAAGCGCGTCGATGTCGACGTCCCGTTTGCGTTCTAGGCCGCCGATATTGCCGGTTCCGAGGTCCGGGAACAGGTGGGTGCGCTTGAGTTCCCACATCTGCTGGCGGTGTTCGAGCACGCGTTCGAACCGGTAATCTTGCGCCAATAGCGTCGCCTGCTTGCGCGAGACGTATCCGCCGTCGGCGAGCGCCCTGAGCGCGTCCAGCGTGCCACGTTTACGTAGCGTGGTGTCCGAATGCCCGTGGACGAGCTGGAGCATCTGCACGGTGAATTCAACGTCCCGCAAGCCGCCTCGGCCAAGTTTGATTTCACGGTCTTTGAGATTGTCGGGGATGAGCCGTTCGACGCGTTGGCGCATCTGCTGGCAGTCCTGGACGAAATTGTCGCGTTTCGAAGCGGACCATACGAACGGGCGGGTCATCTCCAGGTAGGCTTGTGACAGTTCGCTGTCGCCTGCGGCGGGACGTGCTTTGAGCAGCGCCTGGAATTCCCAGTTCTGCGCCCACTGCTCATAGTAGCTGCGATGCGATTCGAGACGGCGGACCAGCGGGCCATCCTTGCCTTCAGGCCGCAGCCCGCCGTCAATCTGCCATAATGGAGGTTCGGTGGAACCCATGATGACGGATTGGCAGACGCGTTGCAGCATGGTGCCCATTCTGGTGCCGATGCGGGTGAGCGTGGTCGTGCCGGTGTCGGCGTCGGTGGGTTCAACCACGTAAATCAGATCTACATCGGAAACGTAGTTCAATTCCTGGGCGCCGAGTTTGCCCATGCCGATGATGCTGAACCGGCATCGTGCACTGTCCGGGGTCTCATGACGGGCGATGGCGAGCGCCGCTTCGAGCGCGGCATCCGCGAGGTCCGACAGCGCTTTGCTGATTCGCGGCTGAATGTCACACGGCTGTTCGGCGGTGGCGTCAACGGCGACGATCGCGGCAAGCTGGCGGCGGTAGGCGGCACGCAGGCGGTCGGTGGCCTCCGGCAACGGCAGGGATGATTCGTACGCCAGATGTGTCCGGCCATCCTCCTGTGCGTCGGTAAGTTCCAATGTTTTGGCTTGTACCGCGTCGAGGAGCTTGGCGAACCGTTGCGGACGGTTATAGTCGCAGCTATGGCAGGGGTCTAAGGCCGCGGCGCGGACAAGGTCGGCTCGGGTGCGCATGAGTTTACCCAGTTTGTCGCTCGCCCCGAGCACGGCAATGAGCCTGCGCGCGGCGGTGGCGTCTTCGAGGATGCGACGCACGCTGTCATCGTCCTGCGGCAGTCCGTCGAGTATGCCGATGAGATTGTCGATTGCGGTGTCCGGGTCGAGGGCGCTCGCCAATGCGTCGGCGATCGGGCGGATATAGTCGGCGCCGATGCCGTACTCGTTAAGTGTCGAAAAAGCCGATCGAGCCTCGTCCAACCGTTGGAATCCGATATGGATGAGATCACGGGTGCTGAAAGGAAATGCCGGTGATGAATCCATAGTTCCAATATACCGCCGATGCCGCCGAATCCCGCCGATGCAGGGAATACGGGCCTGATATGACGGCAACTTGATTACGGCCCGCCGTGTGACCTGTTGATCGCACCGCAGGCAGATACCGTATTGCAACAGCCTCCTCCCGTGTTATATCTCCATGCTCTGGCACTGCGCAATCGCACCGCGGACAGATATCGTGGAGCAACGGCCTCAATCCACATCTATCTCCAACACCGTGTAATAGCGCAATCGCACCACATGCCGATTCAGCACCGCAGGCCTCTACACTCACGCATAACCGCCGCCGCATGCAACCAGGATGTCGCACCGCGGGCGAATACCAAACTCAGCCACCACCACAGAGCCCTCCGTCGGAATCAATTCCGCCCACCACATAAAAAAGCCGGCGGACAGTCACACCGCAATGGTGCGTCCGTCCGCCGGCTTGTTGCAATAGATTACTCAGGCGAAGTCTGTGCCCGTTTGCCCGGGCGAGAACAGGTCCTCGACGTTGTGCCATATCTGCCGTGTGACAGCGGGCTTGTTCATCGAGTACAGGTGAACACCGTCAACCCCGTGGGCGACAAGATCGGCAATCTGGTTCGACGCATAGATGACACCCGCCTGCTTGAGTGTCTTCGGGTCGTCGCCCCATTTGTCGAGCAGGGATTCCAGCGGCAGCGGCACACGCGATGAGCACATACGCACCATCCGACGAATCTGCTTGGCGTTGGTCACGGGCATGATGCCAGCCTCAATCGGCACATCGATACCCGCGGCTCGCGCCTTGTCAAGGAAGTGGTAGAAATCCGCGTTGTCGTAGAACAACTGGGAGATCAAATGGCTTGCACCAGCGTCAACCTTGATTTTGAGGTTGCGGATGTCCTCATCCAAGTCGGTGGCCTGCGGGTGGCATTCCGGGTAGCATGCCCCGAAAATCGTCATGTCAGGCTCATGCTCGCGGATATAGGCGACCAGATCACTGGCATGTTCGAATGCCCCTTCGGGTTCGCGGCCCGGCACCGGGTCTCCGCGCAGCGCGAGCACCGCGGACACTCCGGCCTGCTTGAACATGTCAAGCGCCTCGTCGACCTGCTCCCGCGTGGTGTATTGCGCGGTCAGGTGGGCGACGGCGGGAATGTCATACTCCTTGCGGATGGTGTTCGCGATGCGCGCGGTCGCCGTCCGGTCAGACGACTTGCCGGTTCCGTAGGTCACCGAAATGAAGTCGGGGTTGAGACCCTGCAACCCGTCGAGCGTGTCGTAGATGGTTCCCACCGGCGCATTGCGCTTGGGCGGGAACACCTCGATGGAGAACATCGGCTGGTGCATGTCACTTCCCCAGTCGTGCGCCCACCGCCTTGGCGGCGGCGACCAGATGTTCCAGACTCGGCCATGTTTCCGCGTTGCCACGGGTCTTCAGACCGCAATCCGGGTTGATCCACACCTTGTTGACGTCCATCTTGGCGAGGATCTCGTCAATGCGGTGTTCGATCTCCTCTTCGCTCGGGATGCGCGGCGAGTGGATGTCGTACACGCCCGGGCCGGCCTCAGTCTCGAAGTTCGCGTCATGGATCGCGTCAAGCACGACCAAATCGCCACGGGAGGCCTCGAAGGAGATGACGTCCGCGTCCATCGCGTCGATATCGCGGATGATGTCGTTGAACTCCGAATAGCACATATGCGTGTGGATCTGCGTGGTGGGCTTCACAGCGGAGTGCACAAGACGGAACGCGGGAATCGCCCAATCCAGGTACTTCTTGTGCCAGTCGCTCTTGCGCAGCGGCAGCTTCTCACGCAGGGCGGCCTCATCGATCTGGATGACCTTGATGCCGGCCTTCTCCAAGTCGAGCACTTCGTCGCGGATGGCGAGCGCCAGCTGCTGGGTCTGCAGTTCATGGCTGACGTCCTCACGCGGCCAGGACCAGTTGAGGATGGTCACCGGGCCGGTGAGCATGCCCTTCATGACATGCTTGGTGCGCGACTGCGCATAAGCGCTCCATGCGACGGTAATCGGCTCGGCGCGGGAGACGTCGCCCCATACGATCGGAGGCTTCACGCAGCGAGTGCCATAGGACTGCACCCATGCGTTCTTAGTGAACAGGAAGCCGTTGAGATGCTGGCCGAAGTATTCGACCATGTCGTTGCGTTCGAATTCGCCGTGGACGAGCACGTCGAGACCGATCTGCTCCTGATGCTTGATGCATTCGTCAATCTGCTGCTTGATGAACTCGTCGTACTGTTCACGGGTGATTTCACCCTTGCGCAGGCGTGCACGTTCGGCGCGCACTTCCTTGGTTTGTGGGAAGGAGCCGATGGTGGTGGTCGGCAGCAGTGGCAGGCCGAGTGCCTCACGCTGCAGCTTCTGGCGTTCCGCGCGAGCGGGTTGACGGACGAAATCGTCGGCGGTCAGCGCGGCGAGACGCTTGGCGACAGCCTGGTCCGGGGTGACGCGGGTGCCGTCGAACAGCGCCTGGTTGTCGGCGAGTGCCTTGGCGTCGCGGCGTGCGGTATCGTCCTGGTCAGCCAACACCGCGATATCGTGCAGTTCGCCGAGCTTTTCCACGGCGAATGCGAAATGCTTGAGAACCTGCGGTTCGAGTCCGTTCTCCCCTGCCGTGCTGAACGGCACGTGGAGCAGGGAGCATGCGGTGGAGACGGCGATGTTGTCGGTCTTGGTGTGCAGCGCGTCGATCACACCGAGGCTGACGGCGTAATTGTTGCGCCAGATGTTGCGTCCGTTGACGACGCCGGCGAAGATGGTCGTGCCATCGGCGACACCGTACTTGTCCACGGCGGCGAGGTTCTCGTCCTTGCCTTCGATCAGGTCAAGCCCGATGCCGTCGAAGCCGAGCAGGTTCACGGTTTCGTAGATATCGGCGATGTGGCCGAAGTACGTGTTGAGCAGCAGCTTGACCTTGCCGTCGCGGGCGGGCAGGATCTTGGCGTACAGGCTCTTGAACAGTTCGACATCGCCGTCTTCCTTGTCGAGCACAAGGTACGGCTCGTCGAATTGCACCCACTGGGCGCCGAGCTCGGCGAACTTGCCGAGCACCTGTGCGTAGACGGAGGCGATATCGTTGATCAGGCCGCGGTCGAATTCGAGTTCCTCGGCCTGCGGGTCGCGGGCGAGCTTGAGGAAGGTGTACGGGCCGATGAGCACCGGCTTGGTGACGATGCCCAGCGCCTTCGCCTCGTTGAACTCGTCGAAGGGCTTGGTGCTGGCAAGGTGGATTTGCGCGGAGCTTTCGATTTCCGGCACGATGTAGTGGTAGTTCGTGGTGAACCATTTCTTCATCGGCAGCGCGGTCACGTCGCCCTTGTCGCCCTGATAGCCGCGGCCGATGGCGAACAGCGTGTCCTCAGGCTGTTCGAAGCCCAGACGCTGGTACCGTGCGGGGACAGCGCCCAGCAGAATCGCGGCGTCGAGCATCTGGTCGTAGTAGCTGAAATCATTGCTGGGGATGAGGTCGATGCCGGCTTCCTGCTGAAGCTTCCAATGGTTGGCGCGCAGCTGCTTCGCAGTGGTACGCACGTCCTCGAGCGTCTTGGCGCCTTTCCAATACCCCTCGATGACCCTTTTGAGCTCTCGGTTGCTGCCGATGCGCGGGAACCCGGAAACAGAAGTCAGTGCTGTCATATGGCTGTCCTCCAAAATCGAAACGGATATCTATTGCAACGCGCTCACCATATCAAAAATCCGCGTAACAAGGTCATCAGCCGATTATGGGTGTCGTTATAAGACTGACTTATATCCATGGAATTCCAGACACTGTCGGCTTCGGCGCCGAACAGGCGGACACCTCGTATAAAGCGCGGTTTTCTGCGGATTGTCGTCAGTCTCGGTGGTTGGTATGTGGTCTCGTCGCACGGCCGTCTAAAGCGGCTGCCATCAACCGATTGGGCGGCATCAGGCTGCGAATACCGTCAGATGAAAAACTTGGCCTGATATCAAAGAATAAGTTATTGCCATGCAACGCAAATGATTCTCGATCCTCACGGACATAGATGACTACAAACGTAGCTGACCACGCCGCCTCATGCTCACTCACACGTTATCCGGTGCACCTATTACTTGCCGTTGTTCATTCCTAGCAGCAGAGCGCCTCAGTCGCTGAAATCCTTGGGATTGAGCACTGCGAGCAGATCCGCCGCATGCACCTGCCAGCTCGAGAACGGTTTGTCGGATCCGAATACCACCACCGATGCCGGGGACAACCCCAGCTGAAGCCGGTCAAGTACCGACTGCTCCGAACGCTCCGATGCAATCCATTCGGATGCGATGGATACCGTGGGTTCATGGCCGACGACCATGAGTTTGTGGTATTTATCCGGCGTGCGCGCGATCTCGTCAAACACCGCTTGGACTCCGCCCTCATACAGGCTCTGCCGATAATCTACCTGCGGCCCATCGCCGAACACCTTGAGCATCCGGTCCAGCGTCTGCTGGGCGCGGACCGCCCCCGAGCACGCGATTCGGTCAGGAACCAGTCTGAGGGACTGGATTCCACGCGCCACGTTTTTCGCCTGTTTTCGGCCTTTGTCCGTCAGCTCACGGGCACGGTCCCCCGCCAGATTTGCCGGTTCGGTTTTCGCGTGGCGCATCACCAGCAGCACGTACCGATATCGGTCCGCTGTCTTGGCGATGTTCTTCAGTGATTGTGCCATTTCTTGCCTCTTTCGACTTGGTTTGTCCTTATTCCAACTCCGAGGAAGCATCATCCGCGGATGTGCCGGCACCGGATTGCTGCCCTGATTGTGCGGAGGAGATGTTGGCGACCTGCGCATCGAGATCGCGGAGGACTTTGCGCAGTTTTCTGTCGGAGATATCGCGCAGTTCCAAGTCTTCGAGCTGCGCTGCACGTTGCTGCACACTCAACTCGTCGACATCGGTGGTCGTGTCCTTCGTGGCGCGATCCCGCTTATGCAATGCGTGGCATCCTTCGGCCATGGCACGGGTGACGACGAGGAAGCCGGTATGCCCAATCATCTGATGGTCCGGGCGGACAGCCAAACCTTGGGCCTTCCAGCTGCGTTCCAGTGTTTCCTGGATGTCCGGCTCGGTCCACACCCCCGTCTGCCGCAGAGACTCGGCCATACGACTCAACTGCGTAGTCGTGGTGACGTAGGCGACAAGCACCCCGCCGGGGGCGATGACACGATATGCCTGTTCCAGGCGATTCCACGGATCAAGCATGTCGAGCACGATTCTGTCGAAGGCATGCTCCGGCAGTTCACGTGCGACACTGTCAAAATCCCCAATGCGCAAATCCCACCATCCAGGACGCTCACCGAAATACACGGTGGCGTTCCCGAGGGCGACCTTCGCGAATTCCGGCCTCATTTCGATGGTGGTCAGCGACCCTTCGCACCCCACGGCATCCAGCAGGTTCAGACTCATGGCCCCGGACCCCGCGCCGGACTCCAGAACCCTCATGCCTCGCCTGATGTCTCCCAACTGGATGACTTGCGCGATGTCTTTCGGATACATGATCTGCGCGCCCCTAGGCATGGACAGCACATAATCGGCCAGACGCGGACGCATCACCGCGTACTCCCACCCGCCGATCGCGCGCGCGGACTTCCATGGTTTGCTTTCATCACGCTCGGGATGCTGCTGGTTGATCTGTGCCTCACGTTTCGCTCTGACAGTCGTGACCACAATCCCCTCGGTCTGCCCGATGATCTGGTCATGCATGATCAAGCCGTGTTCGGTTTGGGTCGTACCGCCTACGGTCAGCTGGTCGGTGATCCGCTTGCCTTTTCGGTCGGTGAATTGCACCTTCTCACCGGCCTGCAACACTCCTCGGTTCGGCATACTGTCCTTTCCCCGCGTACTACGCGCTGTTCGTTACTCTGTGTCTATGCTATCGCCGTCGGCGAAGTCCCGTCGGTGTACCCGCTTCTTCGCTTGAACGAGTCATCGTTTCCAGTCATCATCGCCCATCATCGTCTCCACGCGAACCAGCTCTGGCCGGATGGCGAATCCGATGCAGCAT
Source organism: Bifidobacterium sp. LCP19S3_E9 (assembly GCF_052121135.1). Lineage (NCBI taxonomy): Bacteria > Bacillati > Actinomycetota > Actinomycetes > Bifidobacteriales > Bifidobacteriaceae > Bifidobacterium > Bifidobacterium sp. LCP19S3_E9. The sequence continues at coordinate 235,719 of NZ_JBQKEV010000002.1, forward strand.
CAGATGGCGTAGGCACCCCACCTGTTGTGCTCATGGGTGACGTTGAGCTGCAAACCGAATATGCCGCTGAGCCGTTCAGAGGTGAATCCGCGCTCAAGATCGCCTGCGTAGACGATGGTGCCCGGTTGCGGGTCTCCCCCGGCGACATTGGTTTCGTAAGCGTCTGCTTCGGAGCCTTCAAGCCTGCCCATAATCGCGACATGGTCGAATCCTTGTGGGATTTCTTCCAGCCGATGCGTCACGAGCACCACGGTCCGGTCTCTGTCTTCCCTGCCGATTCTGGCGAGCGCGCGAAGCGCGATTTCACGACCACCCAAATCAAGACCTGTTGTGGGCTCGTCGAGAATCAGTAGCTGAGGATCAGCCATCAGCGCACGGCAGATGAGTACACGTGTGCGTTCCCCCTCAGACAGGCGATACATTTGCTTGCCTTCGAGATAGGAGATGTTGAATTCGGCCATCAGCTGCCGCGCTTGTTGATACTCCTTAGGAGTATACGTATCACGCCAACGGCCCAAGGTGGCCGTGAGCGCGGTGACGACTGCGTCTAACGGGTCCTCCTGAGGGGGCAGTTCCCTGGCGAGCGACGCGGAGCTCAATCCGATCAAGGGACGGTATGAGAACACATCGACTTTGCCAAGCCTGTTGCCGAGGATGTCAACCGTGCCCTCCGAAGGGAATCCTCTGGTGCTCATCATGTTGACGAGTGTGGATTTTCCGATGCCGTTCGGGCCAAACAACACCCATTTCTCCCCTCGAGCGATGGTCAGGTTCACATCGGTGAGAATCACCCTGCCTCGTCTGCGGAATTCAACGCCGGCCAGCTTGATCGCCGCGGTCTCGCTCCCGGTGGGATTGAGATCATGTCCGCGCACAGCATCACGACCGGACGATTCGCGCCTGCCGTGCCCCGGTGTCGCTCCTGTTAGTGTAGGTTCAGTCCCGCTCATTTCAAGCCATCCTTTGTTTGTACGTTCAGTGTTTGCGCTGAGGTCGGTATTGAGCCATCCGATATCGTCTCCGCGTTGTCCGTAATACTGCAGCCAGGCACACTCGGTGAACATATTCCGCCATGCAGCCCGCGGATGCAAAGTGGAATCTTCTATTCGAAGATACGCAATAAGCTGCGCTGCGCCGCCAGTATCAAGAAACCACGACCGCCGTGCCGCTCGCGGTGACCATCAGCATGTTCGAGCCTTCGCCCAGAGTCTCGTAGTCGATGTCAACGCCGACTACGGCGTTCGCGCCGTACTGTTGGGCACGTTGCGCCATCTCATTAAGCGCCTGCTCGCGCGCTTTCATGAGTTCATCTTCGTATGACTGAGAACGGCCTCCGAAGAAGTTCCTGGCTCCGGCGAACATGTCTTTGACGACGTTGACGCCCGAGACGACTTCGCCAAAGACGATGGGCTTGTATTCGACGATGGCGTGGCCTTCGATGGTGGGGGTGGTGGTCAGGATCATCAGCTTGCCTTTCTCATGGTCATGGCTCTTGCACGTAGAATGTCGGTGTATGGCCATTCTATCCCGGCGACACGCCGAGAAAAATAACCGGATACCGTGTGCTGACATGACTTGCATAGACGCCCCGACGAGTACCATGCTGGATGACCAGACTGAAACGTTCATCGACGAAGTGGTTGAAAGAACCGGCCAAACATGAATTCACCAATGATCAGACCGATACTATACATGATTCTCGGCGCGTTGCTGCTCATCAAACCGGATTCCAGTCTGCTGTTGGTGCAGCTCACGGGAGTTGCGCTGATTCTGTGCGCGGTATTTCTCGGCTATACCGGTCTGAAAGCCCGCAAATCGGACGACGATGCAACCGGCAACGAGTCAACGCTGACGCTGTTCTCGTGTGCGGTATGTGCTGTGGTCGGTGTCGTATTCCTGATTTCGCCCGGCGTATTCGTCTCATTGGTGTTTGTGGCGCTGGGTATCATCATCATGGTGTCCGCGGCATTGGATCTGGTGCCTGTCTTGCGAGAAGGCGGTGTCTCTCAGCAACTTGGCACGGTCATCATTGATATAGTCGCGCTCGTCGTCGGATTGGCCATCATGATCCATCCCGGAGGCGCGAACGACATGCTGTGGCGGATCGTCGGACTGTTGCTGCTCATCAACGGCGTGCTAGGCCTGGTGGATATCATACGGAATCCGCGTTGTACTGTCGTGGATACGACAACAGCGGACAACAACAATCAGTAAGCGCGGCAGCAGCCGCGAGAGATAGTTCCGCCCGAGCGTCGGCAAATCGATTTGTCAGCACCCGGGCGGAGCTACAATGCTGCATGCATTGCACATGCCAAGCCGATACCGCACTACAACAGGTGGATGAGCACCATATAGCACAGTGTTCCCCCGACCATCGGCGTCAGCATGTCACGTCTCCACGCGTATAATCCCGTGACGACCAGCAAGGAGATGAGTTCCGGCAAACCGTGTGAGCCACAGATGACACTCACATTCCTCAGGCAATAAACAATCAGCAGCCCGAACACCGCAGGCGCCAGCACTTTGCCCAGATACTTGACGACGGGCGGTATCGGGCGGTTTTCCGAAAACACGAGATATGGGGTGAACCGTGTGGCCACCGTGCCCAGAATCACCACGAGTATCGTGATCAGCTGCTGTTGCCAAGTCATTGTTGTTCCTTAGGTTTCATGCCGCGTTCCAACGGACGGCGTATCGCGAGCAGCAGTACAAGAATGATAGCCATGGCGGGGATGATGAAGCGTTCCGGACCGAACACCAGCAACGCGGAGAGAGAGCCTACGACTCCGATGAGTTCGCAGACATGGTCGGCCAATACGTGGCGCAACGATGTGCCATCCTGGAACCATTGCTGCAGGAAAATCACCATGAACATCGCCGTCATCACGAAATCAAGACCGCTGATATCCACAGTGATGAGACTGCCGAACACCGCACCTGCCGCTGATCCCACGACCCAGTACATCTGGTCGAGGAAGGAAACCCAGAAGTAGAACCATCCGCGGTCCACGTGCCGGTCGCGCGGAATGCGGGCGGAATAATTCACCGAGAACGTCTCATCGCTCGTCGTAAAAATGAGATACGGCTTTTTCCAACCCATATTCCGGTATTTGCCAAGCATTGCGATCCCATAGAACAGGTGTCGCGCCCCGACCACCACAGCTGTCAGGAGCGCAGACAAAGGGTTGAACGACGATGACAGGATCCCCACGAGGAGGAATTCCATCGAACCGGTGTATATCACCAATGCCGTAACGATGGGGAGCCAGAACGGGAATCCGTGAGTGGTCATCAACACCCCATACGTGATACCCAGGAACAGGTATCCGGTCAAGACAGGCAGCGTGTTCGGCCATGCCCACCGCAGGGCGGTCAGGATACGGTCGCGCCTTGATTCGGTTGAGGCGTGAGAGACGAATCCGGAAGCGGACGCAGAATCGCCGTCAATATCGTGTTCGACGATATGGTCGGTGACTTGGCCGGCAGTACGGCTGTCGATACGATCAATATGACGGTCGGATGCAGCCAAACGGTCGGAAACACCGCAATCCACGCTTTCACGGTGCTCAACGCCGACCGGAGCAACGATTCTCTGGTCATCAGCTGCGGAACCGGCAACCGAGGAATGTGCCAATCCATCTGCGGTATTGGCGCCTTCTGGTTGTGCACCTCGGGCAGCATGAACGGTTGGATGCTCGCTCATACTCCTCCTTTCCCGGTTTCAGTACGGAACACATGGTGCCACCGGGGAGTTCCGCCCCGCAGTAAGTCGAAAGCCGTCTGACGGTCGGAACCCGTCAGACGGCCTCGTCTCGTTGGAGCTACTGATTGGCGTTATTTCTTACGCGGCACATAGATCTGATGATCAATCAGATCCTTGTAGTGCTCGACAATCGCCTGGCGCCGCGCCTTGAGGCTCGCCGTCAGCATACCATTCTGTTCGGTGAAAGTGTCCGGCAGGATTTCGAACTTCCTGATGGATTCAGCCCTTGATACCAGCTCGTTCGCCTTGTTGACCGCACGCTCGACCTCCGAGTAGATAATCGGATTGCGACTGGCTTCATCAAGGTTCTTGCACGGTTCGGCACCTTGGGATTCAAGCCACGCGTTGGCGTCGGCCAAATCAATCGTCACCAGTGCCGCGATGAACGGCTTGCGGTCACCGATCACCACACACTGATCGACAACAGGGGATGTCATGACGCTGGCTTCAACCTCGCCCGGAGACATGTTCTTGCCGCCTGCGGTAATGATGATATCTTTCTTGCGCCCGGTGACCTTGATGTACCCGTCTTCGCTGATATCTCCCAAATCGCCGGTATGCAGCCATCCGTCGACAATCTGGCTCTTGGTGATTTCGGGATGGTTATGGTAGCCGATGCAGACGGCCGGGCTCTTGATGCACAGCTCGTCATCATCGGCGACTGCGAAACTTACTCCTTGGAACGGCTTGCCCAATGTGCCGATACGATAGCCGACCGTCGGGTTGACGCAAGCAGGAGCGCAGGTCTCAGTCATACCGTAGCCTTCAAGCAGTGGCAGACCGACGCCGTTGAAGAAGTGCGCGATCGACATGTCCAGAGGGGCGCCGCCACACACCGCGTATTCGCATTGTCCGCCGAAGACGTCCATGATCTGCTTGTATACGAGCTGGTTGTAGATGGCATGCTGAATCCGCAGAGAAACCGGAATGCTACCACTCTGCTGGGCACGGGACCATGCACGTGCGATATTGGTGGCACGAGCGAAAATCCGCCCTTTTGTGCCTTTGCCGGCTTTCTGCGAGGCGGCGTTGTAGATCTTCTCGAAGACTCGCGGTACAGCAAGGACGAAGGTCGGTTTGAACGCATGGAAATCAGCGAGCATCGACTTGAAATTGCTGGACAGACCGAGCGTCACATTCCCGGCGAAACACACATACTGCATGTATCGCGCGAAGACGTGGGCTAGCGGAAGGAACAACCACAGACGACGACCGGGCTTGGTGACGACATCAGGCATGGTGATGGTACCGGACATCACGATGAATACGAAATTTCCGTGGCTCAGTTCGATACCCTTTGGAGTACCGGTAGAACCGGACGTATAGACGATGGTCGCAAGATCGTCACCCTTGACAGCATGCACACGTTCATAGAACTCTCGGTCGGACACGCCCTTGCCGAAAGTCTCAATGGCGTCGAGCGCATCAATCGCAATAACATAGACGTCTCCCAGCTCAGGGCATTCCTGCCGGACGGACTCGATTTTGTCACGCTGACCGTCATCTTCGGCGAAAGCCATGCGCACATGCGAATCGTTGAAAATCATACGTACTTGTGCAGGAGAGTTGGTCTCGTATACCGGAACGGTGACTGCGCCAATGGACATGATGGCCAGATCAAGGGCAGTCCATTGCCATGATGTATGGGCGATGATGCCGACAGAATCGCCTGGCATGATGCCGCGTGCGATTAGTCCTTTGGCCAAGGCAACGACTTTGTCCTTGAATTCAAGTGCGGTGAAGTGCTGCCAGCCGCCGTCAGCGCCATGATACTCAATCAGCGTATCTTCCGGAGTCCGCTCGGCACGATCCTCAAGGATGGTGAAGATGCTGCGATCCGCATTGATCGGTGTGGTGAGTGGCTCAGTATATTCCTTGATGATCTTGCTCGTCATGTATTCTCCCGTGGGACGAATCCCGTAGGCCTTGCAATCACATGATGATCACGAGGCCATGATGGATGGACATATCTATAAACAGTCTAATAGAAGGTGCCAATTTCAGTGACGCGTGTTGTTCTGCGTGTCACGCTGCTGGCGCATATCACCAGATTGTCAAACATTCTGTACAGTTTCTGTCCCCGGTATTCAAAGTTTGGTGCTTCTCGAACATATAGGAACCGGAGTTATTGCGAATAATCCCCGCAGGCGTTGTCGCCATATGTGTGTCGGGGCATCGGACGTGCATCCCAGCGTCTTCCCCGTCCGCAGGGGATGCAACCGAGCTTGTCGTGTGGGCCGGGGAGTTGTCAATCGCGCGTACGCCGGAAGCAAACGCCCGGCAGGCCTGATATGCCGGTAGCGGGGCGCCGCGTATGCCAGGCGGTCCCGTCGTTGCCCGGCACCTTCCGTCTGGTTGTGTATGCCGCCGCATACGCGAAGAAATGGAACGCCTAAGGCAAATAACCTTTGGTTCCTATATGCCGTGCCTGTTGTGTGTGTGGTTTGGTGCTTGCCGGTTCACGGATGGGGTGTGGTGTGGGCTTGTCCCGGCGTGCCGGGTGACGTGGGTCGTGTGGGCGTATACGGGTAACGGGTGGTGGCCCGTGTTTGTCCGGGGTATGTGGAAAAGGGAGGGGGCACGCTGGTGGTGTCCCCTCCCTGTGAGGTTTGGGTGCGGCGGCGTGCTACTCTCCCACACCCTTCCGGGTGCAGTACCATCGCCGTGCCAGGTCTTAGCTTCCGGGTTCGGAATGGGTCCGGGCGTCTCCCCTGGGCCATGGCCGCCGCAAATCTTGTGTTATACATCCCACGGGATCGTGTCTCCACGTGTTCCCTTGGGGGATCGTGGCGGGTTGGGGACCGGATAGTGGACGCGACTGAAGGATTGATCCATGTGACGTGCAGGGTGTCTCCCTGTCGTCCTGGTGATGCTTGCTCTTGCCACCCCTGACGGGGTGATCGTGTGGTGTTGCCGTTCGACTGTTAGTACCGGTCGGCTCCACCCCTTGCGGGGCTTCCACGTCCGGCCTATCAACCACGTGTTCTGCATGGAGTCTCCAGACCCCCGGGGGGGTCACGGAATCCTGATCTCGGAGCAGGCTTCCCGCTTAGATGCTTTCAGCGGTTATCCCTCCCGAACGTAGCCAACCGGCCGCGCCACTGGCGTGACGACCGGCATAC